>DAIOHI010000015.1:12209-17206 GCA_036744815.1 Paludibacteraceae bacterium | reverse complement strand
TTTCTTTCGACTTCACAACTTCATCGGAAGTAGGCATGCCTTCCAAATACCCGATATAAAACTCTGATACTTGTATGGTATTGCTGGTTGTTTTATCCCATTCGGTCATTTCCAATTTCACGTAGCGGTAGTTTACTTGTTGAGGCAATTCTACTTGTACTTCCGCCACATCGGTTGCAATAGCCTGATCTTGTATAATGGGAGTAAAGTCATCGCCTTCCGCGTTTTTTCCATAGAAAGATACTTTGCTTGCTCTTAAGCTTGCCTGAGTGTTGTTATAAGTTCTGTGCCGATAGATGAAAAAGGCTATATCTTTCGGCGCTTTCATATCTATGGTAAAAGAGACTTCAGCATCGGCTGGAACTGTCACGTTACCTAATGTTTTACTCGGCTTTACGAAGAGGAAAGCCGTTTGGGTATCGCCGTCGATTATATACTCAGGGCGGTCGCCGGCAGGAGCCACAGCGTTGTCCACAGGACCTTCGGATGAGGCTATGATAGTCCAGTCCGAACGATCGTAAACCATACTCTTTCCTGCATAGGCAGGCGTTGTTTCGTCCACAACAAATTTAAGCGATTGTCCCAAATAAGGATTTGTTGCTTGGTATGTTATGCCTTTATTTTCGCTAAGCGCGGGAGTCTTTATTCCTATATTAATAGATCTGGAAGCGTTTTGCGGATCTGCCACATGAAGAATAGTCGCCGCTTTATCCACATCTTTCAGCATAAGCACACAAGGAGCATCTGCATCAACAATCAATCCATCTCTTTCGAAAGTAGCGCCTTCATAAAACACCATTCCATACATTTTCAAGCCCTTATGATAAACAACTTGTAAAGATGCCGTATTTTCAAGTATCTCTATATTAGTCGGATCATAAGTTCTTGCTTCTTCTACACCCGAAATGCCGGGCAGGATGATATATTCGTACTTACTTCCGTCGGGAGTCAATCCATGGTCGAATGACAATGAGAACACATCTTCGCTAACAGTACCGTCTTGTGTGTAACTTGTGTTAATATCCGTCCATTTTCCGCTTTGTTCCATTGCCGATAGCTGCATTTTTCCATTGGAAGGGAAGTAATAAGCCACTTTGTTGTGATAAGCCCAATCTATTCCGTCATTATAGTCATAAGCACCTTTGGTCAAAGTAGATTCACTACCCTTCGAAGAAATGCTGACATCTCCCTTCAATAGAGTTTGATTGACTGTGGTGTTCACTTTATAATCGGCAGAATTTGACTTGATGCTATTGCCCAAACATACGATTTCCTTGTCGAAGAAGAACCAAGCTTTATTGGCTGATGATTGAACTGCGGGGCTAAGCGGAGAGATTATATTTGTATAATTATCAATCTGCTTGTAAACAGAAACACTATATATGCTATCGCTAACACCGCCCACTAAATCGGATTCCCCGGCTTTGATATAGCTTGAAGCCTGCGGGATATTGGTAAACTCCGGACTGGTAACTCCGGGTATCTTTGCCCAATTCCATACCGGATATATATTATAGTATTCGTCTCCATCAACAAATATACCGGTAGCTCCATCGGATAAGAAGTATTGTTTCAATCCCTCACCGTTATCTTTCAGGTACTCATTACGTGCCGTACGGGTAGAAACCATGCGCAAATCAACCGAATACGCAGGACGTTGATGTACGGTATAATCCCCTTTATAATAATGTGTGTTTTTCGGACTCAGCATATAACTTGACGGCTGGCTCTCGCTGATGCGTGCCAGAGCATTATCATATTCCTGAGCATTGGCTGGATCAATAGTCTTCATTCGTTCAATAATTCCATTGCCTCCTACTTTATTCGTTGCTCCCGGACGAGTAGATGCTCTGCCTATTGCATTATAGAAAATATAACCGCCTCTGAAAGCACCTATATAAGTATCCTTTATTAATTTACTAAGAATTTTCAACTGTTCATCAGGCAATGCAAACGCAGTACCGGCTCCGTATAGTGCAGACTTTGTAACCCCATTAAGAAAAACCTCACCGTAAGAACCGATATGAAGCTGACGACCATGTTGAGTATAAGAATTATCATACTGAATACCTTCGGCACCTGTTGTGTATGCTACCGGAGAATAAATATAGTCCATAGCGTCTTTCAAAAGGTTTTTATCTTCAGTTAATACAGCCCGATACATCCAATGCAACGCAACATCAACTCGGTTTGCACCTGTCTGCGCACTCGGATTTCCTCCTTTGTCTCTCATCCTGTTGATGGAAGTTGTCAATAAGCTCGACGATATCTTTTCCTTCCCTAAATACTCCATTAAAAGAAGCACAGAGCCCATGCGTTGAGGTTCTGCAATTTCATTCTGATACCAGTTGCTTGAATTCGGCTTCACCGTTTGCCAATAGTTTAATGCGCTTTCAATCTTTGTTTTTAAATCTGCGCTTTCAAAATAAGCACTTTCAGCATGTGTATATGCCAGAGCCATTAATATCATGCGGTCAAGGTGTGGCAAAGGGGGCCAGTCCGTTCTATCTGTCGCACTATACTGCACATCAGGGAATGATCCGTTCGCTTGCAACTGACTTAGAAGAGAAGTCACACTAACATCTAAAGAAGCAGCTGTGCTCATTTTATCAGCGCGTATATCTGCAATAATACGTTCAGCAAATAATTGGAATACTGTTTTTTCAACTACTTTCACCGTGCAGGTAGCTTTCTTTGTTGGGTCTGCCACCATTGTAGCGGTTATTGTAGCTTCTCCCAAAGCAAGACATTCGATTTTTCCGTCGTTCGCAATTTTAACTACAGCAGGATTGCTTGACTCAAAAGTGAGTCTCCTGTCTGGTATGATGGCTAACGAAAAATTAACTTTCAATTCTCCAGTTGTTCCAAGAATAAATTCGTATGCGCTCTCTTCGAATGAAATTTCCGTATCAACAGAGGCATCTTTTTCAAACACCAATACCGGAATGTAGTTTACATTTCCGTTCTCAAGAGAATAGAATCGATGAGCTGTTCCATTACTTGCTTTTACTACTGAGAGACGAATTTCTTCAGGCATAGGACTCAACACGTAGCTATCTGTAACATCAAACGAACTTGCTTCATTAGCTACATTTACAATTTCCTGTGTTTCACCTACTGCCTGAGCATTCATCAGAGCTGTATAGTCATCTTTTCCTACATTATTAATGCTTGTATAAGTATCAGGCAACTGACGAATCGTATAGTTTACTGTAAAACTGCTTTGAGGAACCAGTTTCAATGTAGCCTTGTTGTATCCCACTGCTTTGATAGCCGCTGTCGGCACAAACTTCAGAATAGGTATAATTGCCCAGCCTCCGGTTTCTCCGCGACTCTCCATATAGGTGTAATTTGCATAATATCCACTTATCTCTCCACTGCGTCGTTGATAGGTGTCTTCACTTACCGGTAACACATTTTCTGCAAAGGCGGAAATTGAAATAACAACTGCACTTGTTACTGTAAAATCGGGAACAGAGTAAGTCCCGGCATTTTCACTGGCAACTACAATTTTTCCGTTGATGGTAACATAAGGCGAGTGCGCTCCGGGCTTCAAGGTAAAAGTCAAGTTGTCAACTACGGTCCCATCTTCTTTCATTTGAACCTCTTTACTCAATCCTGCAATAGATGCAATGTATTCGTTTGTCGTAACGCTTACTTCATAAGTTTTACCTCTTGCGACAATCGCAACTACCTTTGGCGCATTGATATCAACAAGAGAGATGCTATAAACATCGCCAACAGGCTCATCGAGTGTATAGTCGTCGTCATTTACCGTCACAAGAGGATTTCCAAAGCCTTCATTGACAGTAAAGAAGATGGATGCTGTCGATCCGGTCATGAATTTACCATCAACAAGTTCCGGATCAATTACCGTGACATTAGAGGTTGTAACTGTTATTTCGTTTTGAGCGATTTCCGTGGTTACGATTATTTCTGTGTTTTCGAAAACACTCGGTAATGTATAAACTGAAGCTATAGGTTCCAAGATTCTTGTCCCGACTTTTACAGACAAAATACTATAACCGTCTTTCGGTGTTAATCTAAAATCAAAATCCTCTCCATACCAAGCGTCGCTTGTTCCCAATGACTCAAGGATTACATCCTGATTGTTCATCGATACAGTTACTTTTTGCTGATTTTCGTAAGCTCCAATATCCAACTTTCCATTTACACGTGGATTGCCGATACAGTCGCTAGCACCTACAGCTGCAACAACCGATTGGTCGCCTTTTCCTATACCTCCATAAGTTGCAGCTGGCAAGAAATCGGTAAGATCGGCAAATACATCTGTCGCATCGGTGTATTCAATACAATTTGATGTAGTCAAACCTCCGATAGCAGTATTATAATAGCTGTTTTTCAGAGTTCCGCTACCGACAAGTTTCGAATTATAGAAAACACTGTTAGTAATCTTCGTTTGATTGGGTAAAGTAATGGCTGCACCGGTAGCATTATTTATAAACGTACAATTGGTAATAGTACAAGTTGTTGAGGGCGCTGCGATAAACGCACAATTAAGGGTACCTTTGATAACACTGTTTGATATGTTTAGCGTAGGACTACCTGCGTTTCTTGTTATTACGGCATTATTTGTAGCGGTGCTTTTTTCCTCGCAATTGACAAATTGACAGCGGTTGATTGTTAAGGTAGCGGTAGCAGTGAAGCGAAAAATACCACGAATATAACTACCCGCTTTATTTGAAAACTCCTTTATCACACAATCTTCTAAGTTTAAACTTGCTCCTGCTTGGCAAAATATACCATATTGTGATTCTGCAGGTTTAAGATTCTGAAATGTAATTCCGCTAAAGATTAATCCCGCTCCGTAATCTTGAAGTACACGATTAACCCCGCCGTTGCTATACTCAAAAATTGTATTGTTAGAGTTCACCACTCGTTCATCATTATTTCCAGTATAGCCACCTTGAATTTGTACATTTGTTTGTTTGGATGCGTTTGATAAAGTAGCATCTATAGCATAAACACCTTGCATG
>DAIOHI010000015.1:328-12156 GCA_036744815.1 Paludibacteraceae bacterium | reverse complement strand
AGTTTCCCAGGACGCGCCATCACCTGTGTTATCGTCTCCTCCTGCAGAGGCAGGCTTTACATATAGGATGTCTGCATGGATATTTGCACATACAAACAATAAAATGAGAATAAGTAGTTTGTGTTTCATAATAAAAAAGGTAACTTAAATAGTGATAATAATTTATTTATTACATACAAAAGTAGCCTTTTAGCTCTACAGCATATTTGTCGTATTCGTTTTTAGTTTTGTCTTATTTGTTTTACAAAACTAATGCGACTCATAAAACAAACACAATGCTGTTTTGAAATATCTTTTTAAACAAAAAGCATTACTTGCGTATCTTTTATTTCTACAACAACAAATCAGGAGAAGATGAAACAATGGTATTTCTAACAAGTTTTTCTAAAAGACACAAACATTACATCAGTGATACAAGCTACAAACATTACAAAATGTAATCTTTCACAGAAAGAATCAACGATACTCACAGCATTGTAGAAATATAACATCGTTTGTTTATTTAACATGCCGTCTTTTGGGCTCTTTTTGTCAAATGCTGTCAAAAAGGGATAAAAAAAAAAGAAATAGAACAAATGACTGAATATATTTAGAGGTAGTTTTGTAACTAATGTGATAAACAAGCATTGCTTCTATCAGTCAATATTTTATAAACACACGATAATCATGAGAAAACTACCGTTTCTAATTTTATTTTTTACTCTTTTCGTACACTATTTTTCCTTATATGCTGAAGAAAAGAACATAAATAAAATTTCAGGAAGGACAAAAGCGGATTTCAATCACAACTGGACATTTAAAAAAGGAGAAAAAGAAGACAATTCCTACACATGGGAAAAAGTAACTATTCCGCACACATGGAATAATGTAGATATGCAAACTCAACGTAATGACTTTTACGCAGGAGTTGCCTACTATGAAAAAAAATACACTCCGAATATTGATTTGCTTGGCAAGCGCTGTTTCTTACGTTTCGAAGGTGTGGCTTCTGTTGCGGAATTACATGTAAATGATGTTTTAGCAGGTAATCATTTTGGAGGATATTCTGCTTTTGCAATTGAAATTACAGACCTTTTAAAATATGGCGAAGAAAACATTATTTCAATGAAGGTAGATAATGCTTCGCGTCCGGACGTAATTCCTATAAATCATCGCCTTTTCGGCGTTTATGGAGGAATCTATCGCCCTGTAGAATTAATTGTTACCGATAAAATCAATATCACAATTACCGACAATGCCTCTTCGGGAGTTTATATCAGCCAAAAGAATGTATCTGCCAAGTCGGCTGATATTCATGTAAAAGTTAAGATAGATAATAAAACAGCTGAAAACGATCAGGTTATTTTGAACACCAGTATCTATGATATGGATGGTAACAAGAAATTCAGCAAAGATGAAATTGTGACATTATCAGCACAAGGAAATAAAAGTATCAATAAAGAATTTAAAATAAAAAAACCGCATTTATGGCAAGGCTTAGAAGACCCCTATTTATACAAAGTGGTAGTGCAACTCAAAAAGAACAATCAAATTATCGATGAAGTGATTCAACCATTAGGAATCCGTCATTTTGAAATGAAAGCGGCTGATGGCATGTACCTCAACGGGAAAAAAGTTCCTATGTATGGTGTTTGCCGGCATCAGGACTGGTGGCAATTAGGCTCGGCGCTGACCAATGAACAACACGATAAAGATTTGGAAATAATAAAAGAAATTGGCGCAACTACTATCCGTTTGGCACATTATCAACAATCGGAGTATTTCTATTCAAAATGTGACAGTATCGGCTTTATGGTATGGGCAGAAATACCTTTTGTCAATCGGGTTTCGACTCAAGAAAGAGCGAATGCCAAACAGCAACTGACGGAACTTATCCGCCAAAACTACAATCATCCGTCTATTTATGTATGGGGATTGCACAATGAAGTGTATAAACCTCATAATTACACCATTTCATTGACACAAGAGTTAAATGATTTAGCTAAAAGTGAAGATCCCGACAGATATACAGTTCAAGTAAGTGGATATAACAAAATAGATCATCCGGTAAACAACAATGCTGATATTCAAGGAATAAATCAGTATTTCGGTTGGTATAATGGCACATTAGATAGTTTGAAAACATGGGTGGAACGAGTAGAAAAACAATTTCCCGAACATAAAATCATTTTTTCAGAATACGGAACCGAAGCCAATATAAATCAACAAAAAGAAGTTGTATCCAATAGAGGCGATTGCTGCGGATTTGATAAAGATTACAATGAATCATTTGCCACGCGTTTTCACGAAGAGCATTGGAATGTTATTTCAAAACATCCAATCCTTATTGCTTCTTATATTTGGAATACCTTTGACTTTGCAACGCCTATGTCATCTCAAGGTAAAGTAGAAGCACGCAACATGAAAGGACTTGTTACTTTCGATCGAAAAATCAAGAAAGATCCTTTTTACTGGTATAAAGCCAACTGGAGTAAAGAACCTGTTTTGTATATAACACAACGAAGGGTTGTAAATAGAGGAAATAAAACGACTCCGGTAACTGTTTACTCAAACATCGGAGCTCCCAAACTGCTTGTGAATGGCAAGGAGATGATTTCGCACACAAAAGGCTATACCGATGTTCATTACATATTTGACGACATTGAATTAGAAGAAGGTAAAAACACAATAGAAGTAAAAATCGAAAAAGATGGAACTGTTTATGCCGATAAAGTCCTTTGGAATTACTCGGAAGAATACAAAGACTTAGAAAACAATGCACCTGAAATTCGATTAAAAGAGCATATAGGACTGTAAAACTATTTGTTTATTAAAAAATAAGCAATATCAATAATAACTTAAAAAAAACAATTATTTATCATGAAGAAAATTATTTTTCCTTTACTCCTCAGCCTGCTCTTGATAGGTTGTTGTTGCGAGAAACCAAATCACATCGCGACTCCTATAACGAAACGCCCGGCAGGTCAAACAGACGTATTACAACTTGCTGTAGATCCTATTCCTACTGTCCGTGTAGCATTCATTGGTCTTGGCATGCGTGGTCCGGGAGCCGTATACCGCATGACACACATTGATGGAGTTGAAATTGTTGCACTTTGCGATGTGGAACAAGATCGAGTAGAAAAAGTTAATAAAAAACTGGAAGAAAAAGGTCTCCCTAAAGCATTGGAATTTTACGGCGATACTGCTGTTTGGCGTCAAGTTACAGCCCTTCCTAATGTAGATCTGATTTATGTTGCTACAGATTGGGCAAGCCATGCCAAAATAGGTGTTCAGGCTATGAAAGACGGAAAACATGTCGCTATTGAGGTTCCGGCAGCAATGAATTTAGATGAAATATGGGCTTTGGTCAACACATCAGAACAAACTCGAAAACATTGTATGCAGCTTGAAAACTGTGTATATGACTTCTTTGAATTAACCACTTTGAACATGGCACAACAAGGACTATTTGGCGAAATTCTTCATACCGAAGGCGCTTATATTCATAACTTAGAACCATTTTGGAAAGATTACTGGAGCAATTGGCGCTTAGAATACAATATCGCTCACCACGGCGACTTATATCCCACTCATGGAATAGGACCCGTATGTCAGGCTCTTAATATCCATCGAGGTGATAAAATGAATTATTTAGTATCTATGGCTACAAAAACAGTTTGTATCCCTGAATTTATTAAAGAAACGACAGGAAGAGATGTATCAAAGGAATTTAAGAATGGCGACCATACCATTACTTTAATTCATACTGAAAAAGGAAAAACCATTAACATTCAACACAATGTGGCTACTCCACGTCCTTACAGCAGAATGTATCAACTTACAGGAACAAAGGGATTTGCTAACAAATATCCGGTGCGTGGATATGCTTTTGCAAAAGGACAAGTAGGCGCGGATGTATCAGAAGATTTCGAAAAACTGGACGGACACTCTTTTGTACCTGAAGCTGTGCGCGACACCTTGTTGAAGCGCTATAAACATCCTATTGCAAAAGATATAGAAGAAAAAGCTAAAACAGTAGGAGGTCATGGAGGTATGGATTTTATTATGGATTACCGTCTGATATATTGCCTTCAAAAAGGATTGCCTCTTGACATGGATGTGTATGACTTAGCGGAATGGTGCTGTCTTATTCCATTGACAGAGATTTCACTTAACAATAATTCCATGCCGGTTGAAATTCCTGATTTCACTCGTGGTGCTTGGAATAGATTAGACAAATTAACTTTTGCAGAATAATTCTTTTACCTACTATTAAGCTTCGGTCCTCTTTGTGGTAAACAAAGTGATCGAAGCTTATTTATATAATATTTAGACAAATACAATTCGATCATAATATAGAAAGGACATAAATATGTATCATAATTTCAAAGTTCATTTACAAAATCAATTGAACGAAATACATGAAGCTGGTTTATATAAAAACGAACGAATCATCACCTCGGCACAAGGAGCGGAAATTGAAATTGAAGGTGGCAAAAAAGTATTAAATTTTTGTGCAAACAATTACCTCGGATTATCCAACGATAAGCGTTTGGTTGATGCTGCAAAAAAAGCGCTGGACGAAAAAGGATATGGTATGTCCTCCGTTCGCTTTATTTGTGGAACACAAGACTTGCACAAACAACTTGAAAAGGCTATAGCACATTTTTTCGGAACAGAAGATACGATTCTTTATGCTGCTTGCTTTGATGCTAACGGAGGCGTTTTCGAACCATTACTAACAGAGGAAGACGCCGTTATATCCGATGCTTTAAATCATGCTTCTATTATCGATGGAGTGCGTTTGTGTAAGGCTAAACGTTACCGATATGCTAACGCAGACATGCAAGATTTGGAAGAACAATTAAAAAAAGCACAAGAACAACGCTTTCGCCTAATCGTTAGCGACGGAGTGTTCTCTATGGATGGAAATGTAGCACCAATGGATAAGATATATGCTTTAGCCGAAAAATATAATGCCTTAATTCTGATAGACGAATCACACTCGGCAGGTGTAGTTGGAAAAACAGGTAGAGGAGTAACTGAAATTTACAATCTTCGGGGTAAAATTGAAATTATTACAGGTACATTAGGCAAAGCTTTTGGTGGCGCAATAGGTGGATTTACTACCGGTAAGAAAGAAATTATTGATATGCTTCGCCAGCGTTCACGTCCATATCTATTCTCTAACTCTATTCCTCCTTTAGTTGCCGCAGCAGGTATTGAAATGTTCAGAATCATGGATTCTACCAATGAATTACAAGATAGATTGCATGACAACACAGAATATTTCGTAACAAAAATGACTCAAGCCGGTTTCGATATAAAACCTACGCAATCTGCTATTTGCGCTGTTATGCTTTATGACGCTAAACTTTCGCAGGAAATGGCAGCCCAGCTACAAGAAGAAGGAATTTATGTTACAGGATTTTATTATCCAGTAGTTCCTAAAGGAGAAGCGCGCATCCGCGTACAAATCTCTGCGGCACATACAACTATACATCTTGACAAGTGCATCAATGCCTTTATTAAGGTTGGCAAAAAACTTAGTATTGTAAAATAATTGACAAAAACGTTTTAAAAAATATTATCATGAAAGCTTTAGTTAAGTTACATCCTGAAAAAGGTCTTTGGTTAGAAAATATTCCCGTTCCGGAAATAGGCATCAACGATGTTTTGATAAAAATTAAAAAAACTGCTATTTGCGGAACCGATCTGCATATTTACAAATGGGATGAATGGTCGCAAAAAACGATAAAAACACCCATGACCATCGGACATGAATATGTTGGTGTAGTAGTAGATAAAGGAAATGGTGTAGAAAATATAAATATTGGAGACCGCGTAACTGGTGAAGGACACATTGCTTGCGGACATTGTCGAAACTGCCGACGAGGTAAATTACATGTTTGTGAAAACACCATAGGAGTAGGAGTAAATCGCGATGGAGCATTTGCCGAATACTTATCAATCCCTGCAAGCAATGTAGTACGTTTGGATAATCGAATATCCGACGATATGGCAACTATTATGGATCCTTTCGGAAATGCAACGCATACGGCTCTTTCATTTCCTTTATTAGGCGAAGATGTGCTTATAACAGGAGCCGGATTAATCGGCTCTATGGCTACAGCCATCTGTCGTTTTGCAGGAGCTCGCAATATTGTTGTTACCGATTTGAGCGACTATCGACTGAATATAGCCAAACAGATGGGTGCCACATTGACAATA
Organism: Paludibacteraceae bacterium; assembly: GCA_036744815.1. GTDB lineage: Bacteria > Bacteroidota > Bacteroidia > Bacteroidales > Paludibacteraceae > H1. The sequence goes on along the minus strand of DAIOHI010000015.1, from coordinate 5,943 downwards.
AACCCAACTAAAGGTGAAACTGTAGAACAAGCTATAAAGGACTTAAAAATGCATGGTTTTGATATTGGTTTAGAAATGTCTGGATCTCCTGCCGCATTTAAAAACATGATAGACAACATGTATAATGGTTCAAAAATATCCCTTTTAGGCATTCTTCCAAACTCAACAACTGTTGATTGGAATAAAATAATATTCAAAGCACTAACGCTAAAAGGCATTTATGGACGTGAAATGTGGGAGACATGGTATCAAATGGAACAAATGCTTATCACAGGTATTGACCTTTCGCCCATCATTACTCATCGTTTCCCGATAGATAATTTTCAAAAAGGATTTGATATAATGGAAAGTGGGCAATGTGGCAAGGTAATTTTAGAGTGGGAGTAAATCTCCCTCTCTTCCATTTCCGGAACATTATCTATTTAAATTATACTAAAAGTGGGATTTTGTTATCTATCCTAACACAAAAACATGAATAGAAAGGTTCAAACATAAAACTATATTGAGAAACTTTTATCGCTCTTTGTTACAAAAAAAAGCATCAAAAACTTTCGTTTTCAATGCTTTGCTATAATCTTCGTTGTTGTTTATGAGCCTCTCATGGGACTTGCGCCATGGATGATGCAGTTTGACTTTCAGTGAATTACACTTATATTTTTTTATGGTAACCGAATTTTCACCCTTGAAAATTGAGGTCAAAAAGTGTCATTTTGTATGATACAAATGTACATAAAACGTTTGAAGTGAACAAACAAAACGACAGTATATTGATGCCATACTTTATATAAGTATATGTTTTTCGTTTGTTATTTTGTGTAAAAACTCATTATATCGTCCTTATTTGTGTGATACTTATTTGTTTTATCGTTCATAATATTGTATTTTTGTTGCAAGTAAAAACAAAAACACATGGAAAGATTAGCAATACAATATCTTAAGGAATGGAAACGTAAGACAAAAAGGAAGCCGCTTATTGTTCGTGGAGCTCGTCAGGTTGGAAAAACCTGGCTGATAAAAGAGTTTGGAAGGGCAGAATACGAACAAATTGCTTATGTAAATTTTGAGAACTCAAAAATATTGCAATCCTTGTTTGTTTCCGACTTTGATATTTCACGTATTATTCTGGCTCTGCAGATTGAAACCGGTATCCAGATTCATGCAGATAATACGTTAATTGTTTTTGATGAAATACAGGAAGCCGAAGGAGGATTGACTTCATTGAAATACTTTCAGGAAAATGCTCCCGAATACCACATCATCGCGGCGGGTTCTTTGCTCGGTGTAGCGTTGCATAGTACAAAATCTTTCCCTGTCGGAAAAGTGGATTTCATGGATCTTTACCCATTGAATTTTTCGGAATTCCTTATGGCTTTAAACCAAAAGCCGTTATTGGATTTATTGAAAAGTAAAAACTGGGAGCTTATCAAAACATTTAAGGACAAATACATCCAACTTCTACGCCAGTATTATTACATAGGCGGCATGCCTGAAGTTGTATATTCATTTATTCAAGAAAATGACCTTAATGAAGTAAGGAATATCCAAAAACAAATTCTTACTTCTTATGAGCAAGATTTTTCCAAACATGCTCCGAATGAAATTGTCCCGCGCCTCCGAATGCTTTGGAACTCCATTCCTACCCAATTGGCGAAAGAAAATAAGAAATTTATTTTTGGTCTAATAAAAAAAGGCGCACGCGCTAAAGAATATGAGCTGTCTTTATCCTGGCTTGTCGACTGCGGATTGGTCTATCAAATTCAACGGATATCAAAACCGGACATTCCGCTAAAAGCATACGCTGACACTTCTGCTTTTAAAGTTTACATTGTTGATGTAGGATTATTGGGAGCTATGGGAGATATCGATGTAAAAACACTGCTTGAAGGAAACAGTATTTTTGAAGAGTTTAAAGGAGCTTTAACCGAACAATATGTATTACAGCAATTAGCTACCATTCCGGATATGCCTATTTATTATTGGTCGGCAGAAAACGCCCTCGCAGAAGTAGATTTTATTGTTCAATATTCAGGGCAGGTGATTCCTATTGAAGTAAAAGCCGAAGAAAATCTGAAAGCTAAAAGTTTGAAATCATACTGTCAGAAATACAGTCCGAAGATAGCTTTAAGAACGTCAATGTCCGATTATAGACAAGAAGAATGGCTGACCAACATACCTTTATTTGCAATTGGAGAAATTACTAATCTGTAATTCTACGCCTCTGCTTACCAAAATATGGTATGGTTATCATACTGTATATGGGAGGATGATAAGGAGTTGCTATGCTTTATCCATAAATTATCCTATAATGAAAGGATAGACTTGTTCGGTTTTCAAGCCTGTGTACCGGCAAAATTCTTCTACGCTTACGAATTGGTGTTCTTCCTTTTCGTATTTCTCTTTTATTTTGGCGATTAACGCCCTTCCGTAACGCTCGCTCCTGCCTGTGATACGCTGTATGTCCTTCGGGTATATGCATATCCGTTTTGTTTCCATTAAAAGACGCTTTCTTTCCCGCAAATATACAAACATTCTACCGTATTAAAAAGACATTTACGGCAGAATCGGCAGGGATATTCCGAAGCGGATTACCTCATTTGGAAAGACTTAAGCACTACCTGTACATTTGCCTAAATCATTATAAAATTTATGTATTATGGCACAACAAAAAAGTATTATCAAATTGCAGGGAACTATCGGCGGAATTTCTTTCTACAAGTCGAAAGATGGTTACCTGGCACGTGAAAAAGGCGGTGTGGATGCTTCGCGCATCGCAAGCGATCCGGCATTTGCACGGACACGGGAAAATGGAGCCGAGTTTGCAACTTCCGCTTCGGCAGGAAAACTACTTCGGGACACAGTACGAGTATTGGGGAAAAACGCTTCGGACAGCCGGATAACGGCACGATTGACAAAAATCATGTCTCAGATTAAAAATCTGGACGAAACAAATAATCGCGGTGAACGGAGTGTTTCAGAAGGTTTGGCTGTAGAAGCAGGAAAAGCTTTGTTGAAAAATTTCAACTTTAACATCGCCGCAGTACTGGGTTCGGTTTTATATGCTCCGTACCAGATCAACTCCGCTACAGGAGAGATTAAAATCGCTTCGGTCAACACGTCGGACGAAATCAATTATCCACAGGGAGCAACGCATGTGATTTTCAAAAGTGGGTTTGCCGTAGTCGATTTCGCCAACGGTAATTCGGCAATGGCGATTTCAGATTCACTGCGCTTAGCCATCAAGGCAGAAGAGCAGGCTGTAACGATAGCCCCGGAGGAAGTTCCACAAATCGAAGGAACAAAACTTATTCTGCTCTGCATCGAATTTATTCAGGAAGTGAACGGAGCGGATTACTCGTTGAAAAACGGATCGTATAACGCATTAGCGATTGTTGAGGTAATTTAAACAGTGGTTAATGATTAATGTTAAGTGATTAGTTGATTTAAAGACTTCATAATTATGAGTACAGAAAATGTAAATACAAATTCCAATCCAAACGATATGAATATTGTAGAACGAGTAAAAGCACCGACACCGAAGTTTTTCAAAACTCTGCGGACAATCGGCTTGGCTTTAGTTGCCGCAGGAGGCGCTATTTTAGCGGCTCCTATTTCAGTTCCTGCAGGACTTATTGCCATTGCGGGATATGTAACCTTGGCAGGTGGAGTATTGACAGCTGTAAGTCAGACCGCTGTGGATAACGAACAGAAACAAAACGAGACGAAGGATGAAACTCCTTGAAACAGTAAACAACGGTAATGTATTTGCCGGAACTTTTGGCGGTTTGCTATTATCAATTTTTAGCAATCTGCTTTTAGAAGATATTATCCGGACAGCCGTGATGGCAGGTGTAGGAGCGATTGTCAGTTTTACGGTCTCGGTAGGATTAAAACACCTGATTAGGCGTTTAAAACGCTGACAACTGCCCTTCCTTGGCGTGGTAACCTTTCGGCAGTTGAAATGAAAAGGACTTTTCTAAGCGTAGAGAAGTCCTTTTTTTACTTTTGCTTATCAAATGTTTCCGGAAAGAATAAGTTCTGCAAAGTCCATTTTTATGTAATCCCATTCTTTACTCAGGAAGCAGACCGGATCGGGCATTTCGTCCGCAATTTCGAAATTGACCAGGTTGGAATATATTTCTTTCGAGTCGTGCGACCACTCATTTCGTTGTTCATGCAAATTTATCATTTGTTGAATCGAATAAACATCAAGCAGATAGTGCAAGTCCCAAAAGTCTTTCTTTCTCCCACCACGCGAAATCACATCTATTTTCATGGCTACTACATCATCTACATGAGCTATTCGAATGTTGTCTATTATCTCCGCTTTGCGGATAAAAGGGTCTGTATAAAACAAATCTACTTTTACTGCTTTCTCTTCCGATTCTCCTACATAATATGATCTTCCAAATCCGACAATTTCAGTTTTATCGGTTTTGTAATAATAAGGATAAGTTTGTTTTAAGTGTTGTTCCAAAGGAAGAAAATCAATACTTCCATAAGGCGCATCGGTAAACAGATCAATATCAACCGAAAACCGATGACCGTAACGCAAACTCAATGATGTCCCTCCGACAAGACAGAACGGCTCAAACAAAGGATTTGCCATCAGAGCGCATAAAACGCTCTTTAGTTCGGGAGTAATTGTTTCGTAATGCAACCGGCTCATATTTTATTTTTTGTCTGAGAATGGATTCTATATGTATTATTGTATTTGTATTTTTCCAAATCTTCTGTTTTCAAACTATAGTAACGAGCTATTTCATCTATTTCCATTTGATTACCACGCTCCAAAATCCTGTTAATCACTGCTCTTTTATGTTTGTTCCAATCAATAGCGTCAAAGTTTGTATCCCAAAATAAAATACGCCTGATATTCGGAATATCCGTTCTTTTTCTTTCTTTAGTTTTATGAACAGAAACATCATAATAAGCCTGCATAACTAAAAGGAAACCTTCCGGATACCCCATTTCTGTTTCAATTTTCAATGCAAGTTCCGTTGTGAGTTTTCTACGTCCAGAAATAATCGCATTAATCGTCTGATAGTGTTCATTGACAGACAAAGCCAAGGCTCGCTGGCTGATATTTTTTTTCGCCAAATCCCGTTCAATTATCCTGCCCGGAGGGATGCCTTTCAGTATGTTGATTCTATTTTCCATTTGTCTGTATCTATTCTGATTTGCAAATCTACACAAAGTAAACGAATTTGTTTACATTTTTGTTCTTAAATATTCATTTTTTGTGTTTATAATGAATAAAGATAAGAATTTACAATGCGTAAACCATTCTTTAATGAAGTGACGGGAATTTCCAAAAGGAAACGGAATAAACAGCAGAGCGGCTTTATGCCGTAGTCTTTTGGAAACCCGGAGGGCTTGTTTCCAACGCTTCGATTTACCTTTGTTTAGGCATTGAATGCGGCTTCCTCTTTTTCTTTAATATTCTTTCCGATGGGGTGGACGCTTCGCAAAAAGACGAAAGGCAAGGAAGAGTAAGGTGGAATTCCTAACTTTACTTGCATAAATAGTTAAGCTCTTTTATTATTGTTATTCCAAAATTCATCTATTGTCCTATTTTTGAGAGCCGAATGTCTTCTTTTCTTGTTGTACCAAATTTC
>DAIOHI010000015.1:0-318 GCA_036744815.1 Paludibacteraceae bacterium | reverse complement strand
AGGAAGAGTAAGGATATAGAGCATGTGTGGTAGGAATGAAGCTTGCGGAACGGACAACACTTATGCCGTGGGGTAAGGAGAGGGCTGTGTGGAGTGTAAGCGGAACAGAGCTTTCGCAATTACAGGTTTCCTTGGCTTTCCGGCTTTCTTGCAACCTTAAAGGGCGGCGGGGAATTATTGTGGTTTTTGCAGGGCTGGACGCAGGGGCTATTTTACATAATTAGGTTATAGGCTTTTTCAGGTTTATCCCTTGCCCTTCAGGGTGAAAAACGACTATAACTACATGTTATGTAACTTAGCTTCGGGTTGTTTTTCTCC
>DAIOHI010000014.1:13092-17249 GCA_036744815.1 Paludibacteraceae bacterium | reverse complement strand
AGATGTGTTGGCTGGTGATTTCCTTTCCGAAAATTCATTCAAAAAACAAATAATTGCTCCGGTTTCCAAAGATGTTACAATTATGGTTTCCGTTCCAGGCACTTTATATTCATTGTTAATGAATTATCCGGAGCTCAATTATACTTATATTAGAGATCTTACCATAAGCGGACAACTGAATGATGTTGATATAGAAACTATAAAATCTATTTCATACAACTATTCGCTGAGAATTCTTGACTTGTCTGATGCCTCTTTGCCTAACAATACATTACCCGAGGCAGCATTTAAAGATTTACCTTTGGAGCATTTGGTTTTGCCGAAAAACTTGGAAGTGTTGGAGAAAGAATGTTTCATGGGAAGTGATCTAATATCGATACTCATTCCAAGTGCGAATTTGAAATCGATTCCGTACGCTGCTTTCAAGAATTGCAAAAATTTAAAAGAAATAGATATTCCGGAAGGAGTAACTTCCATCGGACAAGAATCTTTTGTTTTATGTACATCTCTAAGCAAAGTTACTTTTCCGACTACATTAAATCATATTGGACAGGATGCGTTTTTAGGTGATTACTCATTTACTTATACTAAAAATTCGCCAATTCCATTAACAACAATTTATGCTAAAATGAAGGATGTCCCTGTAATGGAAGCTGCCGGATTAGCTTTAGGTTCATATTGGGATAAATGTACATTATATGTCCCGGCAGGAAGCCTCGACAGTTATCGAGCGAATATCCTCGGTGATGGAGCTTGGTATGGTTTCGGAAAAATATTAAATATCAAAGAATATGATTACCCTTCTTCTGTTGAAAAAGGGTCAAAAAAAAAATAATCTAACCGTTTATTCCATAGCTCAAAAAAACATAAGAATAGACGGACTTGAAGCTAATTCGAAAATAGTTATATACTCTCAAACAGGATTATTGGTAGCATCATTCAAAACATCGATAGAAAGCAGCAAAATGATCCAATTACCTAGCAATGGAGTATACATAATAAAGATTAATAACGATGTGATTAAAATATTGGTTTTTTAACAATAAAAGAAATAGAACAAGAAGTTGTAATTGGACACTATCTTCTTGTTTATGAGCAATAAAGTGTCCTTGTTGTTTAATTAATATATTTATTTATCATGAAAAAAAATTATTTGTTTTTGTTGGTTTTAGCTGTGTTGTTATCAGCTTTTTCCGTTAATGCGACTCAATTAACAATTAATGTCGCTACAGCTGGTGGATTGGAAGATGCTCTTTACGATCAGGAAGAAGTGGACTTCGATTTGATTGAAAATCTTACTGTTACAGGTTCGTTAAATGATGTTGATATTGCATTTCTTAATTCAATGTCAAAAGATTACGCATTAAGATCGTTGAATTTGTCAGATGTTAGTGTTGTTAATAATGCTTTGGCTACTGCAGCTTTTAAAGAAACGAAATTATCTCACATTACATTGCCAAAGTCATTGGTGTCAATGGGTAAAGAATGTTTTCATTCTTCAGAGTTAAAAAGTATTAGCATACCAACGACGAATCTAAAATCTATCTCAGAAACATGTTTTACATGGTCTACACAATTAGAAGAATTAGAAATTCCAGAAGGTGTTGAGACTTTAGAAAAACAATGTTTATGCTTTTGTGTCTCTTTAAGAAAACTAACATTGCCGTCAACTATCACTACTATTGGCGAAACGGCTATTTTGGGAGCCTATTCTTGGGCATTTACGGGTGAAAATGATATCCCACTAATTGAATTGAATATTAAAGCAACTACTGTGCCTGCTGTTGGTTTTGGAGGTGTTGCGTTGAGTCCTACTTATAATCCAATGTGTGAACTTTATGTTCCAGTAGGCAGCAAAAGTGCTTATGCTGCGAATAAACTTGATCCGGGAGACGAATGGTATGGTTTTGGAATGATAGCTAATATTTATGAAAAAGATTTTGCAGCATCTGTGAAAGAAGGAAAATCTAATGTCTCTACCATTAAGGTACATGCTTCAAATGGCTTTATTACAATTGACGGTGTGGAAAACGAAGCCAATATTGAAATATATAATATGAATGGGTCTTTACTAAAAACATCAAAAGTGAATTCGTATAATAATACAATTGAATTTACACAAACTAAAGGCTTATATGTTCTTAGAGCCGGAAATGAGATCGTTAAATTCTCAATTTTCTAAACCAATTTTCTAATCAGTTTTAAAGCTATCATGCTTTAAAACTGATGCCTTACTTTAAATTTTTATATACATGAAAACAAAATTTTCTATCTTTTTATTGTTTTTTTTCTTTATCATCCGATTGGCTATAAGTGCTGAAACGATTGATGTTACTATTGCCGGAACATTAGAGACTTCAATTGAAAACCAAGCCTCTATAAATAAAACGGATATAGTCGAAATAGTTATAACCGGAACTTTAAATGATGCCGACATTGCGTTGCTAAAGACATTATCGACATCAAACAGTTTGAGAAAAATTGATTTGTCAGAAGTAAATCTTGTAAATAATGCCTTGGCGGCTCAAGCCTTCAAAAGCTCAAATGTGGAATATATTGCTTTACCTAAAACATTGACATCAATGGGAACAGAATGCTTTCATGGCTCAAAGTTAAAATCAATAGATATTCCTACAACAAACTTAACTGTAATACCGAATAGTTGTTTCACTTGGTCAACCTCTCTTGAAGAAATAGTCATTCCGGAAGGAGTAACAACTCTTGGTTCACAAAGTCTGGTTTTTTGTTCATCATTAAAAAAACTCACATTACCAAGCACACTCACTCATATTGGATCAAATGCGATATTAGGTAATTTAAATTTCTCACCTTGGAATGTTAATATTCCATTACAGGAAATTCGTGCAAATATGACTACGTTACCGACTATGGATGGATATGCAGTTCGTATAACATCTCCATATAATACAACTTGCAAGTTATATGTTCCTGCTGGAACTGAAGCTGCTTATAGGGCTAACATACATGGAAATAACGAATATGGTTTTGGACTAATAACCAATATTCTTGTTGATTATGCAATGGAGACACCTGTAATTCAGTCTCCTGCTCCCGTTGGTTATAATTATAGTACCGACAAGCTGTCTTTTACTATGTCTGAAAGTATCGAAAGAACTCCTGGTGGACGTATTTGGGCAAATTGGATTGCCGGCGGAGATAGTGAAGATGCATTTGCTGTATTTAATTGGAGTGATGATGGAGGCTTGACATGGACGGAGCCAAAAGTAGTAATTGATCCGCATAATGCGACTCTTTCTGAAGCAAGAAGAACAATTATCTCTGTTCTTTGGACAGACCCTAACGGGAAATTATGGGTATTCTTTGATCAGAGTATGAAGTATTATGATGGACGTGCAGGACTTTGGGCCGCTTATTGTGAGAATCCGGATGCGGAAAATCCAACATGGTCAGCTCCAAAACGTTTATGGCATGGTATGTCTATAAATAAACCTATAGTTCTTTCTACAGGAGAATGGGTTCTTCCTGTTTGCTTGTGGGCAAGAGCTAAAATGTCAAATCCTTACAGTAGTCAAAATGCATATTCTGAATTAGATGCCGAAAGAAAATCTCACGCTTTGGTATCAACAGACAATGGAGTTACTTGGAAAAAACGTGGTGGAGTTTTACTAACACAAGAACACCAAGACTTTGACGAAACCCATATAACAGAAAAAAATGATGGAACTTTATGGATGACAGCTCGTTCTAAAGATGGAATCTATCAAAGTTTTTCTACAGATAAAGGTTACACATGGAGTGCTCCAAGTAAATATATGGATAGTGCAATTGCCCGCCATTTTATCCGTCGTTTGTCATCAGGTAATTTGCTTTTGGTTAAAAATGGACGAATTAATTACGATGATGGACGAAAAAATATGACTGCATATCTTTCCGACGACGATGGTGCTACTTGGAAAGGAGGTTTGATACTTGATGAACGTTCAAACGTTACCTATCCTGATGGATTCCAAGCTCCCGATGGCACAATTTATGTTGCATACGACGTTAGAGGCATAATCTATCATATTGCAGCATTTACTGAAAGCGATATCATGGCAGGAGAGTTCTTGTCGGCAAATTCAATGCAAAAAGGTATTATTGCTCCGGTTCTTAATGATGTCGCAACTGTTCATGTG
>DAIOHI010000014.1:0-12992 GCA_036744815.1 Paludibacteraceae bacterium | reverse complement strand
CCAACAACAGAGTTGACTGTTATTCCTGAAAGAGCATTTACAAGATGCCAAAAGTTGACCGAGTTCAATGTTCCCGAAGGAGTTGTAACTATTGGTAAAAATGCCTTTACCTTTTGTGCTTCATTGGAAGAATTAACTCTTCCGAGCACACTTACTCATATTGGAGAGTCAGCTTTTCTTGGAAATGTAAATAGTACATTTAATGTCCCTATACCGCTTAAGGTCATCAATGCGAAAATGACCACAGTTCCAACTATGGATGCACATGGTCTTTGTCTGGGTGCTCAATCTGATCAGCTGTGGAGTACTTGTGTGTTGAAAGTGCCTATGGGCAGTTTAGCCGCTTACAAAGCAGATAAAACACAATCAGGTTATTGGTATGGCTTCGGATATATAAAGAATATTGAAGAGACAACTCCAACAAATATTGACTCTGCGGATCAAGCTGTTGTTACAAAAATATCTTTATTGCAAAATAATTCGTTTGCAATAGAATTAAATGGTCAGAATAATATCTTTGCATCAATTTATACAGCATCCGGACAATTGTGTTTTACCAAATTGTTGCAATCAGAACGGACTGTTTTCAATCTTCCTCAACATGGCTTTTATGTCGTAAAAGTAGGTAAGGAAACTTTCAAAATAGTCCTTTAAAATAAAAACAATAATTCTGCATAAGAATTAAGTTGCTGTATTAGAAAAGCAACCCCAAAACTATGAACGCTATAAAAACAAAATATTAAAAATTGGTTTTATAAATAATTAGAAACTGTTTTTGTTTTGGGGTTGTTTTTACTAATTCTATTTTCTCAAGATAATTAAAAAAATATGAAAAAAGTAATCATTCCTATTTTTCTTTTGTGTCTTTCTTCTTTTTCTTTGAAAGCACAGCAAAATGAAAAACTTCGTAGCGATTTTGCAAATCCGCCTTTAGATCATCGTATGAATATTAATCAACATGATTTGCCCAAAACTCAAATAGCGTTAACAGATTTGTTTGATATTACCCTACCCAGAAGTGGCTATGGAGGCATGACTTTAAATGTTGCGAAAACAGATTATTTGGATAGTCAAACGAATTTCGATTGGTTCGTCTCCGGAACAAAAGCAGCCAAAGCTAAAGGCTATGACCTTTGGCTCTACGACGAGAAATATTATCCATCAGGAATGGCTGACACAAAGGTACTTGATGATCATCCGGAATGGGAAACCGAGGGTTTGTTGATTTTCAAGAAAAGTGCAACTTCAGCACAAGTTATTACAATAGCTATGCCTGGTACATTAATACTTGCCAAGGCTATACCATATATCAATTCAACGGTCGAATATGATAATGCCATAGATATATCTTCTTCTTTCTCCAATGGAAACTTTTCTTGGACTGCTCCCACGGGAGATTGGCGTGTTGTTGTTGTCACGAAGGATGTGCTGTACGAAGGCTATCAGGCTGCAACAGATAGAGCTGGAGTAAAACCTCATTATCCGAGCCTTTTGATGCCCGAAGTTACTGAACTTTTTATTAATTATACACACGAAAGATATGCACAGAACTTTGGAGAAAAATTGGGAAATTATTTTACAGCAACATTTACCGATGAACCTTCAAGTATGGCTTTGCCATATAATCAATTAGGTTATGGCGTATATCCTTGGAAACAAATTGTATCCGATAAAATACAGGAAAAATATGGATATGATTTGACCGACAAATTGCTCGAAATTGCTTGGGATAGAGGAAACGAAGGTCAGCAATTACGTTATCAATATTTCAAAACAATATCGGAGTTAATGAGTCAAAATTATTTCAAAAAATTGAAAGATTTTTGTCATCGACATGATTTTCTATCAAGTGGGCATCTTTTGTTAGAAGAATCTATTGTGGCGCATACACCGCTTTATGGAAGCGTGATGGATTGTTTCCGCGAAATGGACATCCCGGGAGTTGATTGTTTAACGGGATTGGTTTATAAAACAAAAAGCTATATGTTTTCTTCTCGTTTGGCAGCTTCTACTGCCGAGTTGAAAGGAAATAGCAGAGTAATGTTCGAATCTTGCCCAATTGATAACGATCGGGCTAATATGGAAGAGCCTCCGGCACTTGATGTTAAAGGAGTTCATAACAGAATGATGGTTGGCGGAGTAACCGATTACAATAATTACTTAAAACTATCACACGAAAATTTTGCGGGCAAAAAAGCATTCAACGATTATATGGCACGCGTTGTAACTATGCTTTCGGGAGGTGCTCGTGCTTCGCGTATAGCCGTTTATTATCCTATCGAAACTGTATGGGCGAAATATCGACCAAACGATATGCGTTTAGATGGTTGGTGGAAAGTACAGGGAGCTGATCCCGAAGCTCAGGCTGTCGAAAATTCGCTACTTGATTTAACCTATGGACTGCTTGATAATGGTTGGGAGTTTTCATACATCGATGCTTTAGGACTAGAAGAGGCTGTTGTTAAAAACGATACTCTAACTCACGGAAGTGAGCTGAAATGGAATGTGTTGATACTTCCGAGCGTAGAAGTTTTACCTCGTCACGCTTACGAAAAAGTAGTTGAGTTTGTTAATAATGGAGGAAAGGTTATTGCGCTTCGTAAACTACCAGAAAACTCCGAAACCGAATTTCCTGCCACAGATATTACTAATAAATTTGTAGAATTTAGCACTAATGGAAAGATAAAATATAATACTTCATCGGACGCTGCAATTTTGAACACTCAGCTAGAGTCAATGATTGGTCGTGATATAGTATTGAGTTCTTACAAGGAAATAATGCACAGTCATAAAAAAATAGATGGTGAAGATGTTTATTTCATCATTAACGACAGAAGAGGAGAAAATACCATAACAATAACGCTTCCAAATGACAAAAAATGGGAGTTGTGGAATCCTCAGACAGGAGAAATTACAACAGTTACTTCAAGTTTTACTTGGAAATTTGATGCTTACGATGGAATTATTTTACGAACAGCCGGATTGTCTTCGGCTGTTCATTTGCCTCAACCTTCAACAATGAGTATTTATCCAAATCCAGCAACTCAAACCATTACTGTTGAAGGAGTGGAAGGAGAAATAACGAAAGCAATGATATATAGCACTCAAGGTCAGTTGGTGAAAGAGTTTTTATCCCCTTTGGCAACTTATCCAATTAATGATTTAGCAGTAGGAAACTATCTTTTAAGTATATCTACTAATAAAAATAGCTACAATCAAATTTTAATAAAACAATAACTTTGAGTTCCTCTTGAATTCTATTTTTATCTTTTAAAAACACACTTTCTATGTTCAAAAAAACAGTCATATTAACCTTGTTGCTCATTGTGTTTGCTAGTTATAACAAAGCACAAAACAATGATTTAGAAGCCTCTTTTGCAACTCCTCCGGCATCTGTACAAACAGCTTGTTATTGGTATTGGATATCAAATAATATTTCGGAAGATGGAGTTGTAAAAGACCTTTATGCAATGAAAAAAGCCGGAATCAACAGAGCTTTTATCGGAAATATCGGTTTGAACGATACTCCCTACGGAAAAGTGCAAATGCTTACGGAAGAATGGTGGAAAATACTTCATACAGCATTGAAAACCGCAACAGAGTTGAACATTGAAATAGGTATATTTAACTCTCCGGGCTGGAGTCAGTCGGGTGGTCCTTGGGTATCGCATAAAGAAGCGATGCGTTATTTTACTTCCACTCAAATAAAAACAAAAGGAGCAAAAAAAATAGCTCAAAAAATTGAAAAACCAATTGATGAGTTTCAAGACATTAAAGTAATTGCTTATCCTGTTTCTGCTCTTGATGACAAAAAACTCAATGCTTCAAATATAAAAACATCGTCCCAGCCGGTTGTTGATAATATCAATTTTCTTTTCGATAACAACACCGGTACTGCAATTAATTTTCCAGCTAATGGTGATAGTTTAGAAATTAGCATAACATCGGAAAAAGAATTTTTGGCACGGCATATAAGCATTCAAACAACACAAAATCGCATAAATGCAACGGTAGAATTTTATGGAAAAGATAAAAGTGGAGCTTTTGTATTGCTTAAAAAATTTCAAGCAGACCGCTTCAATCCCGAATTAATTGTCGGATTTAAGCCTTATGCGCCAATAGTAGAAACTTTTGAACCTTTTAGCGGAACTGATTTTAAGGTTGTATTTAAGAACTTCAACCCCGAGCAAGGAATTGCAGAAATAGACATAGCCTCAGGTGCTCGCATCGAAAGATATGCCGAAAAAACATTTGCAAAAATGCACCAAACCTTTTTGCCCTATTGGGAAGCATATCAATGGGAAAAGCAAGCTTCGGCAGGTAGTATAGAAACATTCGTTGATCCAAAGCAAGTGTTGGATATTTCGGATAAAATGCAGGCAGACGGAACTTTGCTGTGGGACGTGCCTGCCGGCGAATGGATTATAGAACGAATCGGAGTAACTCCAACAGGAACAAAAAATGCTCCTGCCGCTCCCGAAGCAACAGGCTACGAAGTGGATAAAATGAGTAAAAAACACGTTGCAATGCACTTCGATGGACATATTGGCGAAGTGTTGAAACGAATACCTGTCGCCGACCGAAAAACTTTTAAAGTAGTGGTTCAGGATAGTTACGAAATGGGAGGTCAGAATTATACAGATGATTTTTTTGAGCGTTTCGAAAAAGAATACGGATACAGTGCGTTGCCATTTCTTCCTGCATTTTCCGGACGCACAGTGCAATCGCAAGATGCTTCTGATCGCTTTTTGTGGGATATGCGTCGCTTGGTAGCTACTATGGTAGCCACCGAGTATGTGGGAGGTATGCGAGAAGTCAGCAACAAACATGGTTTAACAACCTGGCTCGAAAATTACGGACATTGGGGATTCCCAAGTGAATCGCTTCTATACGGATCGTATTCGGACGAAATTTCGGGGGAATATTGGGCAGAAGGCGATCTTGGAAATATTGAAAATCGGATCGCTTCATCTTGCGGACATATCTATAATAAGAAAAAAATTTGGGCAGAGTCTTATACTTGTGGAGGAAATCCTTACGGACGAACACCTGCCATGATAAAACAGCGTGGCGATCGCTTTTTTGCCGAAGGTATAAACAGCTCGCTTCTTCACGTTTTTATCACACAACCTGACGACCGTGTGCCGGGAATCAATGCTTGGTTTGGGACCGAGTTCAACCGCACCAATACGTGGTTTACGCAGCTTGATTTGTTTACCGACTATTTGAAGCGAATAAATTTTATGCTTCAGCAAGGCGAAAACGTAGCTGATGTGGCTTACTTTATAGGCGAAGATGCTCCAAAAATGACAGGAACAACCGATCCAGCCCTTCCTCAGGGCTATCAATTCGACTATGTAAATAATGATGTCATTTTAAATTACATGACTGTTAAAGACGGGTTTATTTGTTTGCCTCATGGCACAAAATACAGAATGTTGGTTTTGCCAAAACTGCAAACGATGACTCCCGAAATGCTTGTCAAAATAAATCAATTGATTCTTGATGGAGCTGTTGTGTATGGAAATCCGCCGACAAGTTCACCAAGTTTGAAAAACTATCCTCAATCTGATAAAGAAGTACAAGCTCTTGCAAAAAAAATATGGGGAGAAGTTGACGGAAAAAATATATTTTCTCGGAGCTATGGTAAAGGAAGGATTATTTCGGGAATAGAAAATATGGAAACAGTTCTTGATATGATAACCTGTCGTCCTGATTGCGAATTAAGTAATACAAACGTTCACTATTCACATCGTAGTTCACCGAATTCGGATGTTTATTTCCTGACGAATCAAACAGTAGGCGAAAAGGTCGAATTTACGGCGAAATTCAGAGTCAATGGAAAACAGCCGGAAATATGGTATCCAACATCGGGCGAAATGCGAATACTGAAAGGTTATGTTCAAAAAGAAAATTATATAGAAATTCCGTTAATGCTCCATCCAAACGAATGTGCATTTGTGGTATTTAGAGAAAATACCAAGGAAAATTCGCTTGCCGATATAAGATTGAATTTTCCGGAAAGAAAAAAACTTGTTGATTTAAACAATCCATGGAGAGTTGATTTTAAAGATAAATTGAGAGGCGAAAAGGAAATTGTTACTTTCAATGAGTTAACAGATTGGTCGAAACATCCAAATGAAAAAATTAAATACTACTCCGGAACATCTGTTTATTCATCTGAATTTACTCTTAAAAAAACTCCAAAAACGGAAACAGTAGTGCTTAATTTATCAAATGTAAGTGCTATGGCAAAAGTAAAAATAAACGGACAATATGTTGGTGGAGTTTGGACTTATCCTTATGAACTTAATGTTTCTCAGTTTATAAAAAAAGGAAAGAACAGCATCGAAGTAGAAGTGGTAAATACTTGGGTAAATCGTTTGGTGGGAGATGTTAAACTGCCGGAAGAAAAAAGAACCACCTGGACGGTGCATCGTCCAGGTGCGGAATACCCATTACAAACCTCAGGTTTATTAGGACCTGTTTATTTGGAGACAATTTCTAACTAAAACGAAAAGTAAAAGAATGAGAAAAGTAGAGTTGAAATTGCTGTTACTTTCGGGCTTATTGTTTTGTTGCATAACAGCAGTTTTTAGCCAAAACAACGAAGAGAAATTTATTGATGAATTGATTGAGAAAATGACTCTTCGCGAAAAAATAGGGCAGATGCATCAGTTGGCAGCATCAGTTGGCTATATCACAGGTTTTGATGGCGTAGATAAAGCTCACGATGCTATTCGTAGAGGCGAAATAGGCTCATTTATCAGCGATAAATTAGGAGTTGAAAATATTAACAATTTGCAGCGTATTGCAGTTGAAGAAAGTCGCTTAGGTATTCCGCTTATTTTTGCTCGCGATGTTATTCATGGTTACAAAACCATATTTCCCATACCCATTGGGCAGGCAGCAACATGGAATCCTCAATTGATAGAAGAAGGAGCCAAATTTGCATCATTGGAAGCCACCGCCGATGGTATTAAATGGACATTTGCTCCGATGATTGACGTTACAAGAGATCCTCGCTGGGGACGCATAGCCGAATCTTTAGGAGAAGATCCTTATTTGACAAGCGTTTTGGGCGCAGCTATGATAAAAGGTTTTCAGGGTGATAATGCCTCTAATCAAACTTCGATGGCGGCTTGTGGCAAGCATTTTGCTGCTTACGGAGCTGCCGAAGCGGGTAAAGATTATAATACAACGTGGATTCCCGAACATCAACTAAGAGAAGTTTTTTTACCACCATTCAAAGCGGCTTCCGAAGCCGGAGTGCTTTCTTTTATGTGTTCTTTTAACGACATAAACGGCGTGCCGTCATCAGGAAATAAGTATTTGAATACCGATATTTTGCGGAAAGAATGGGGCTTTGATGGAGTTTTGGTAAGCGATTGGGAGTCGATAGACCAGATGATAAACCACGGTGTTTGCAAAGATCTGAAAGAAACTGCGGCTAAAGCAGCAGTTTCGGGTGTTGATATTGATATGGTGAGCTTTGCTTATATAAAGCATTTGGAAAGTTTAGTTGCTGAAGGTCGAGTTTTAGAAACACAAATAGACATTATGGTAAAAAATATTCTTCGGATGAAATATCGATTAGGTTTATTTGACAATCCTTATTTGCCATTGAATAAGCAAATTTTTTATTCTAAAGAAGCATTAGAAGCAGCAAAGCAGTCAGCAATAGAGAGTGCCGTTTTGTTGAAAAACAATGATAATGTTTTACCGCTAAAAAAAGATGTGAAAACTATTGCCGTTATTGGACCTTTGGCGGATGCTCCTGCCGATCAGTTAGGAACTTGGTGTTTCGATGCCGACCCGACACATAGCGTAACACCTATTCAGGCAATAAAAGATAAGTATTCTAAAACTGTAAAAATTATTTATGAAAAGGCATTAACTCACAGTCGGGATAAAAGCAAAGAAGGAATCGCCAAAGCTGTTGATGCGGCAAAGCAAGCTGATGTCGTTTTGCTGTTTACGGGCGAAGAAGCTATTCTTTCGGGCGAAGGTAAATGTCGGGCAGATATAAATTTACCGGGAGCTCAAAGTGAGCTTGTTGAAGAATTGCAAAAAACTGGCAAACCAATTGTTTTGGTGGTTATGGCAGGTCGACCATTGACGATAGAAAAAGAAATTGCGGCTTCAGATGCTGTTTTATACGCTTTTCATGGAGGAACGATGGCGGGTCCGGCATTAGCCGATTTAATTTTCGGAGAAGCAACTCCTTCCGGTAAATTGCCGGTAACAATGCCCAAACATGTAGGACAAATACCAGTTTATTATTCACATAAAAACACAGGGCGCCCTCCGCGCGGATTTAAGTTGATAGACGAAATTCCGATAGGTGGAGGACAGAACTCCATTGGCTTCACTTGCTATCATCTCGATGTAGGCTCAGAGCCTTTGTATCCCTTTGGCTTCGGACTTTCGTATACTAGTTTTGATTATGCCACGCCTAAATTATCGTCTGCCACTTTCAGCGGAGAAGAAAAATTGACGGTTAGTTGTCAAGTTACGAATACCGGATTAGTGAATGCTTACGAAACGGCACAACTTTATGTGAGAGATTTGGTGGCGGCTTTGGCTCGTCCGGTAAAAGAACTCAAAGGATTTGAAAAAATATTTTTGAAAGCGGGCGAAACAAAAACAATCACCTTCCAGTTGTCAGCAAAAGACATTTCATATTGGAATGAGAATATGGAGTTTGCGGCAGAGTCCGGAGAGTTCCATCTTTGGATTGCCACTGATAGCCAAAGTGCTTCACCAATAGTTTTTAATTATCAAAAATAAAAATGCTATGAGAAAAATAACATTGTTGTCTTTTTTTGTAAGCATAGTGGCATTTTTATTTGCACAAACTACAGATACAAATAAACTGTTCAATAAGAAGCAAATAAAATCCACTATGGAAAAAGTGGCAAAATGGCAATTGGCTCATCCTAAGCATAAAACATGCGATTGGACAAATGGAGCACTGTATGCAGGAATGTTTGCAGCATGGGAAACAACCAAGTCAAAAGAAGTCTACAATTCTATGATAAATATGGGAGAGGATGCAGGGTG
The DNA here is from genome assembly GCA_036744815.1 of Paludibacteraceae bacterium. Lineage (GTDB taxonomy): Bacteria > Bacteroidota > Bacteroidia > Bacteroidales > Paludibacteraceae > H1. The sequence goes on along the minus strand of DAIOHI010000014.1, from coordinate 3,929 downwards.
GGCGCCTTGTCCTCGTTGGTATAATGCTGATGACATAGCTATATCTCAAACATATATTGATCTTTATCGTAAAGAAAAACGACAGGAAATGATTCAACCAACAATTGATATGTTAGATCAATTTATATCAAATCCTTATCCTGTTAATGAAATAAATGAGATAAAAGTAATTAAATGGTGGTGGTGCGATGCCTTATTTATGGCACCACCTGTTATGGTAAAAATGGGAATAACTACCGGAAATGACGAATATCTGATTAAAAATGATATCTATTTTAAAGAGTGTTACGATTTGTTGTATAATAAAGAAGAACAGCTTTTTGCACGCGATTTGAATTATGTAATCAAAAATAACGAGAAAGATATCTATGAAAAAAACGGAGAAAAAATATTTTGGTCGCGTGGAAATGGTTGGGTGATGGGAGGATTGGTGCGAATCTTGAAAGAACTTCCGAAAGATTATCCGCAACGTCCTTTTTATGAACTGTTGTTTAAAGATATGGCGGCAAAAATACTGCAAATACAACAAACGGATGGGCTTTGGCGTGCAAGCTTGCTTGATCCTGACTCTTATCCGGGAGGAGAGGTTAGTGGCTCCGGATTTTTTTGTTACGCATTAGCTTGGGGAATTAATAATAAATTGTTGGATAGAAAACAGTATTTACCGGCAGTTGAGAAAACTTGGATCGCTCTTAATACTTGCGTAAATAAAGAAGGAAAAGTTGGTTGGGTACAACCAATTGGTGCCAATCCTCGGAAAGGTTTCAATGCTGAAAGTTGGGAAGTGTATGGTACAGGAGCTTTTTTATTAGCAGCAAGCGAAGTAATTAAACTAAAATAGAATCTGAATTATTGTGATTATGAAGAAAAAAAATTATTTATTTATCCTATGTCTTTGTTTAGGATTGAATACCTTTTTGTTGACAGCAAAAAACAAGAAAGTTATGGTTCTTAATCCAGAAAAAATTGCAACTGATTATTCTGGAAAAGACAGAAAGTTTACCGGAATTTCGAGCATTGCTGCTACAAACGACGGCAGATTATGGGTAACATGGTACGCAGGAATAAGTCCGAGCGAGGATAAACACAACTATGTTGTATTAGCTTCCAGCACCGATGATGGTGTTACATGGAAAGAAGTTCTTGTCGTTGACCCCGACGGAGAGGGCGAAATAAGAGCTTTTGATCCTCAGATATGGCATGCGCCGGACAATACCTTGTGGCTGTTTTGGGCTCAAACGATTGGACACAACGGAATTATTTCCGAATTATGGGCATCAAAGGCTATTGCGCTTGATAATGAGGATTTGTCGTGGTCAGAACCAACAAAGCTATGCAAAGGCATTATGATGGGAAAACCGACGGTACTGTTGGATGGAACATGGATGTTGCCGATATCGACATGGAGAAATACGGATAATAGTGCTAAAGTTGTTGTGTCGTCCAACAAGGGAAAAACTTGGTCGGTATTAGGAGCTTGCCATGTCCCGGAAGGGCTAAGAGAATATGACGAACATTTAATCGTTGAAAAAAAGGATGGCATATTATGGATGCTCATTCGTACCAATTGTGGGATGGGTGAAAGTTATTCTGCTGATAAAGGAAAGACATGGAGCGAATTTGAAATTTCCGACATTCAACATCCATCTTCTCGCTTTTTTGTAGGACGGTTGGCTTCAGGCAATCTGCTTCTTGTTAAGCATGGGCCCATGCTTAAGGCAACAGGAAGAAGTCATTTAATGGCATTTATATCGAAAGATGATGGCGATACTTGGTCTAAAGGATTGCTAATTGATGAAAGACCCGGAATTTCATACCCCGATGTGCAACAAAGAGGCGAGGTTATTTATTTAACTTATGATTACAACCGCACGACAAATCAACAAATTTTTATGACAAGTTTCACTGAAGAAGATATTCTTTCGGATAAATACGATGAAAAGCTTTATGAGTTATTTACTCGGAGAAAAGTTGTAAGCAAAGGAGGAAAATAATACATAGAAAGTGATATGAAAAAAAGTATATTATTAATTTTATCTTTTTTATTTGCACTAAACGCGGTAGCACAAACAGAAAGCATTCGCGAAAAATGGAATAAAGAATATGAAGAAAGACGGGCTAAAACCGTAGAACGACATTTGAGAGAAAAACCCATTTACAAAGAACAAATGGGGGTAACCAATCCCGAGTATGTGGTGTTTGTACCCAAAGTTGATGTTGATGTAGTGGGAGATACGTATAATGATCATTTTTTGGTTTTCGACAAACCAGGGGAAACTACTCAGTTTGCTCTGTGGACACAGGCAACTTTAGAGGGAGATTTGGATCATCATATTGTGTTTTCAAAAAGTATGGATAAAGGAAAAACATGGTCAGAGCCTATAATCTTAGCTGGGACTCCTAACGTAAAGTCTTTAAAACCGATTGCTAGTTGGGGATTTCCTTTAGTTACTAAATCAGGAAGAATTTATGTTATATACAACCAATATGTTGAAGAAAAAGTAAATGTTACTAGACAACATACCGGATTGATGATGGGAGTTTATTCTGATGATAATGGCGATACATGGTCGAAACCGGAAGAAATAACGATGCCTCGTACAATAAATGACAATAAAGACACTTCCATCCCATCAGAGTGGGTAGTGTGGCAAAAACCTCAGCGATTGGCAAAAAATAATAAATATATAGTTGGTTTAAATCGATATAATGTAGCGGAGCGACACAATGTTTTTGTAACGGGTACGGAGTTCATTCAATTTGAAAATATAGATAAGAATCCTAAAGTGAAGAATATAGAGATATCTTACTTTATGACAGGTGATAATGTGCTAAGGTATAATGAGAAATGTGAAGAATCCACTATTGTTAAATTACCCGATGGACGCCTATTCGCATTGTTCAGAACCATGTCTGGACATCCAGTTTGGTCGGTAAGCAAGGATCTTGGCGAAACTTGGTCTAGCCCTAAACCGCTGAAAGATAAAAACGGAAAAATATATGAACATCCGTTATCTCCTTGCCCTATGTACGATTGGAAAGGAAATGGTGCAGCAAGTGGTTATTATTTTGCAATGATTCATAATGCGCCTTCGTTTCCGGATAATCCGTGGCGTCCTCGAGGACCATTATACCTGCTGCCCGGACGCTTTGTACCCGATTGTGAACAACCAATCCAATTTGGTGAAGCTAAACTTTTTGCAAGTCGTCCTGATTTTCAATCCTTTTATACAAGTACAACGGTTGTCGATGGGAAGTTAGTGTTATGGTATCCTGATTTAAAGTTTTTTCTTTTGGGGAGAACAATTGGAGAGGAATGGTTCGAAGATGTCATTCAGTAGAAGATAAATGAATTGAAGTCTTATAGTAGATAAGATATGCAAAGTTGCATTTAAGTTAGCGTTTGAGTGTCTTTACCTAAATGAAAAGATATTTTTGTTTGATCTCTAAAACCTATTTTACGATAACAAAATTTCCTAACTTTGTCTATATAACAGGTTAAGATGTTTAACCATTTTAACTTTGTAATATAATATGAAAACAAAAAGGAAATATGATCGTTTGTCCAAGGAACGAGAAGTAAAATTAAGTTGTGAACGAGAAAAATCAAAAAAATAGTATATAGGCTAGGAATTTCGTCAGAGCTATTCACTGTACAAAGTAGTGTAGTGAATATAGCACATACATGGTGAATCACGTTTTCTATGCCATGCTGAGAACGTTAGAAAAAACTCCGGACAACAGAATTGCATTAGAAGTATTTGAATATATTGAAATATGGTATAACAAAAAGAAGGCATTTCCTTTAAATAAATTTGATTATAAATTTAAAGATAAAGCTCAACTTTTCGTGCAGTTTTATTTGGATTTTCCAGTTTTGAGAAGTCAATTCAGAGAAGCCTGAGATATGCCTTTTTTATCTTTTTATT
>DAIOHI010000013.1:14678-17250 GCA_036744815.1 Paludibacteraceae bacterium | reverse complement strand
TGCGCGAAAAGGAAATGCCCATATCAATGGCTCAATATGAATTTGCCGAAGAGAATGATGATGTTGTTTTTCTGAATCCGCATTATGCTTTACCCGATTACGGAGGCGGACATTTGTCCACCAACGGATACCGCTGGTACGGCGAGATAATGGGAAAGATATTGTACGACGAGTTGGTCGATAAAAAACCTTATACACCGGTATATCCGAAGAATTTCACGGTAAAAGACGACTCATTAACGATCGAATTTCATGTCCCCAGCCCACCTCTCGTTCTTGATACATGGACAAATGCTAAAGCTTCATATTACGGTTTTTCGGTATATAAAAATGGTTCGACGGTATTGTTGAAAAGCGTCGAGCTTAAAGATAACGACAAAGTTGTTATTACTGCAAACGACCATCTGACCGGCGAAATAGAAGTTGTATATGCCGGCAACAAGACTTCGGGAACAGGCAATCTTCGCGACAGCTACGAATATGCATCCATGTATAGGTATTTTGATGACTTTGCGGATTCGAAGAAAGAAACGTATACGCCAAAAGATATGAACGGCATCAAAATATACGGACAACATTATCCTATGTACAACTGGTCTGCGGGATTTTATAAGAAAATAAACCAAAACTCATCCAGTATTTCGACAAACGCAGGAAGCCGGATAAGTATTTATCCCAATCCGGCAAAAGATTTTATTGAAATTGCATCGATACCGGATAATTCGATTATAAGGATCGTTGATGCAACAGGGAAAGTTGTCGAAACGATGGTTTGCAGCAACGAACCCATGCGGATAGCTTTAAATCTGAGTCGAGGAATCTATTTTATCAAGATAGAAAATGATAAAAGCTTTATGATTGAAAAGTTGATTGTAGAATAAGCATTTTATATAAGAGTCAAGTTTCTTAAAACAAATAATGAAAATAGTAAAAATAATCAGAAAAAAGATGTTGAATAAACGAAAAATAATTGTTTACCTGTTGGTCGGGTTATGTATTCCTTTTGTGGCGGCACAGAAGAAAAACGCTATTTATAAAAACGATTGGATTGATTTTAATAAAAATGGGAAGAAAGATATTTATGAAGATCCATCCGCATCAATTGAAGACAGAGTCAAAGATTTACTTTCTCAAATGACTTTTGAAGAAAAAACCTGTCAGCTAGCAACACTTTATGGTTCAGGGCATGTTTTGAAAGATTTTCAACCTACTGAAAATTGGAAAAAAGAAATATGGAAAGATGGAATTGCTAATATTGATGAACAGTCAAACGGGATTGTGCATTTTGGAGAAGCAGCAGTTTCATTCCCCTATTCAGAAAGTGTGAAAACCAGACAGTCTTTTCAAAAATGGTTTGTTGAGGAAACTCGCTTGGGAATCCCTGTAGATTTTACAAATGAAGGAATCAGAGGGATTTGTCATACTCGTGCGACGATGTTTCCTGCACAATGTGGTCAGGGTGCTACTTGGAATCGTGAATTGGTGCGACAAATAGCTAATGTAACAGCAACCGAAGCAAAGGTATTGGGTTATACAAATATTTATTCTCCAATTCTTGACGTTTCGAGAGATCCCCGTTGGGGGCGTGTAGTAGAATGCTATAGTGAGGATCCGTACTTAACAAGTGAGCTGGGAGTCCAAGCTATTAAAGGCATACAATCGCATGGTTTGGTTTCTACTCCGAAGCATTTTGCTGTCTATAGTATTCCAGTTGGAGGGCGAGATGGTGATACAAGAACTGATCCGGATATTTCCCCTCGTAAAATGCGGACTCTTTTATTAGAACCTTTTCGCAAAGCATTTCAAGAAGGAGGTGCATTAGGCGTAATGAGTTCATACAACGATTATGATGGAGAACCGGTTACAGGAAGTTATTATTTTCTCACAAAAATATTGCGTGAGGAGTTTGGATTTAAAGGTTATGTTGTGTCTGACAGTGAATCAGTGGAATTTATTCAAACAAAACATAGAGTGGCGGATACGCCGGAAGATGCGGCAGCTCAAGCAATAAATGCAGGACTAAATGTTAGGACACATTTTACTCCTCCTCAAGATTATATTTTACCAATAAGAGAAGCAGTAAAAAACAATAAAGTAAATATGGAAACCATTGATTCACGCGTGTCAGATGTTTTACGCGTTAAATTCTGGCTGGGATTATTTGACAATCCATATAAAGGAGATGTGATTGAATGTGAGAAGATTGTTCATAGCAAAGAGCATAAAGATTTGTCATTACAAGCGGCATTAGAATCCATTGTTCTATTGAAAAACAAGAATAATATACTTCCTCTTTCTAAAGAGATAAAAAAAGTAGCAGTAATTGGTCCAAATGCTGATGAAGTAAAGAATTTATTATGTAGATACGGACCTGCAAAAACAGCTATCAGAACAGCCTATCAAGGTGTAAAATCATATCTTCCTCTTGCCGAAGTGAAATATGCAAAAGGATGTGATATTATTGACCAGCATTTTCCTGAAAGCGAAATGTATGACGTCCCTTTAGATCAGGAAGAACAGCGAGGAATAGCTGAAGCTGAAGAGTTAGCAAAACAATCGGAAGTTGCGATTT
>DAIOHI010000013.1:0-14666 GCA_036744815.1 Paludibacteraceae bacterium | reverse complement strand
AGGTAATGAAAAAACAGTTAAAGAAAGTCGTTCGAGAACAAATCTCAATTTACCCGGAAGACAGGAGCAATTATTAAAAGCCATTTATGCAACAGGGACTCCTGTGGTATTGGTGTTAGTTGATGGGAGGGCTGCAACCATCAATTGGGCGGATAAATATATTGACGGAATTATTCATGCGTGGTTTCCCGGGGAGTTTATGGGAGATGCCATTGCAAAAGTACTTTTTGGAGATTATAATCCAGGAGGTAAACTTGCCGTAACATTTCCAAAATCTGTAGGACAGATTCCATTTGCATTTCCTTTTAAACCAGGATCTGACTCCAAAGGAGAGGTGATGGTGTCAGGTGCTCTCTATCCTTTTGGATACGGCTTAAGCTATACAACATTTGAATATCGTGATTTGGATATAGAAAATTCTATTTTGGGAGAAAACGAAGACATCCATTTGTCATGTAAAATAAAAAATATTGGTGCAGTTGCGGGGGATGAGGTAATCCAGCTTTATATCAAAGATGAGGTTAGTTCCGTCACTACTTATGATAAAGTTTTACGCGGATTTGAACGCGTCAACTTACAACCAGGACAAGAAAAAACTATCCAGTTTAAATTGACTGCGCGCGATTTGGCTCTTTGGAATAAAGAAAATCAGTTCGTTGTCGAACCTGGAATGTTTTCTATAATGATTGGAGCTTCGTCTCAGGATATTCGGCTAAATGGACAAATAGAAATAAAGTAAATATCTGGCAAAAATAAAGATTCATGAAAAAACTATTTTTGTATGCATATTTTTGTTGCATGCCAATTTTTATATACTCTCAAAAAATTGATGGTTTAGCCTTAACTCCTCCTATGGGTTGGAATAGTTGGAATTTCTTTAAAAAAGATGTAACTGAAGATATAATTAAAGAAATAGTTGATGCTTTGGTTGCCACAGGATTGAAAGATGCCGGCTATGAATATGTTGTGATAGACGATCATTGGCATGGTGAACGCGATAGTCTGGGATTCATACAGGCAGATGCGAAAAAATTCCCTTCGGGAATGAAAGTATTGGCCGATTATGTTCATTCTAAAGGGTTAAAGTTCGGTATTTATTCAGATGCCGGAACTATGACTTGTGGGGGGCGTCCCGGCAGTTTAGGACATGAATATCAGGATGCATTAAAATATGCCGAGTGGGGAGTTGATTATCTCAAATATGATTGGTGCAACAGTGATGGATTAAATGCTAAATCGGCCTACTCGTTGATGCGTGATGCTTTATACAAAGCAGGAAGACCGATTGTGTTCAGTTTGTGCGAGTGGGGTGTAAATAAACCATGGGAATGGGGGGCAGATGTAGGACATATGTGGCGAACCACGGGAGATATCTGGCGAAATTTCGACGGAGACACCATTATTTGGGGATTTCCTTCCCACGGAGTCCTTCAAATATTGGACAAACAAGACAGTATGTTACGTCGGTATGCCGGACCAGACCATTGGAACGATCCCGATATGCTTGAAGTAGGAAATGGAATGTCTGCTAATGAAGACAAGGCTCACTTCTCTTTATGGGCAATGCTATGTGCTCCATTAATGCTAGGTAATGATATTCGCAATATGAGTTCAGAAACAATTGAAATTTTGACAAATAAAGATGTAATAGCTGTAAATCAGGATAAATTGGGGATCCAGTCGCTGAAACTTAGTTCGGATGAAAATATTGAAGTTTGGTTTAAACCTTTAGTAAACGGAGATTGGGCGGTTTGCTTTCTTAATCGTTCAAAAGAAGACAGAACAATTCATATTGACTGGAAAAAATACGATTTTACAGACGATATTTCAGGAAAAGCAACTGATTTTGGAAAGACTGTTTATAATCTGAAAAATTTGTGGACAGGAAAAGATGAAAAAACGACACAAAAAACAATAACTCAAAAAATTCCTTCTCACGATGTTTTGATGTATCGTTTGACTCGTAAAAAATAAAACATATTGGAATGAAATGAACTTGATAATAATAAACAATTTCAAAACACTATTTGCATCTATATTTATTCAGACGATTTTCTTTTGTGAAAGGGTTATCTATTCTTCGTTAATTTTAAATCCCACGTGACTATTAAAAAATCAATAATAAAACTCATGAAAAAAAATATAATTTATTTATTTATTGTTTGTTTCTCAACTTCAATTATAGCACAAAAAACCGTGCAGTTAAAGTCTCCCGACAATCTTTTAGAGATTGATGTCAGGATAGGGGAACAAACAACATATTCCGTGAAACACAAAGGAGAAACGATTTTATTTCCTTCGGCAATCGCTATGCGCTTAATTGATGGAAAAGATTTTGGAGTCAACTCAAAACTCACTAAAATTATTCGGAATACTGTTAACCAAAAGATGGCGTCACCATTTTATAAACGCTCGGAAATTACGGACAATTACAATGAAGTAACGTTGGTTTTTAAGGAAGAATTCAACCTCGTATTTCGTGCTTACAATGAAGGAATTGCCTATCGCTTTGTGTCAACGGGTAAGAACGATTTTATTATTGAAAATGAAGAAGCAAATTTCGAGTTTTATACAACAGATAGAGCGTATATTCCATATGTACGTCCAAGTTGGCTTGAAAAACACGATCAGTTTGAAAATAGCTTTGAGAATATATATACGCATCAGCAGATTACGGAATGGGAGACAGATAGATTAGCGTTTTCACCTTTACTTGTAGCACGTTCAGATGGAAAGAAAATATGTATTGCAGAAGGAGACTTAGAAAATTATCCAGGCATGTTTTTACATAATCCTGATAAATCGACAACTCTAAAGGGAATATTTGCGCCTTACCCTAAGCATAGCGAACGAGGTGGATATAACCAGATGCAATGGGTCATTAAGGAGCGTGAAGCGTACATTGCTAAATGTAATGCAAAAACAAATTTCCCATGGCGGATTATAATTGTTTCGTCATCTGATAAAGAATTGGCAGATAATGATATGGTTTATAAATTGGCTTCACCCTCAAGGATAGATGATGTTTCGTGGATAAAACCAGGAAAAGTAGCTTGGGAATGGTGGAATGATTGGAACTTGTTCAATGTGAATTTTAAAACAGGAATTAATAATGAAACATATAAACATTATATCGATTTTGCTTCAAAAAATGGGATAGAGTATATCATTATGGACGAAGGATGGTCGGTAAAAGGTGCAGACCTATTCACTGTTATCCCTGAAATTAATCTAAAAGAATTAGTTGATTATGGAAAAGAACGTAATGTAGGTATTATGCTTTGGGCAGGTTACTACCTTTTTGATGTGAATATGGAAGCTGTATGCAAGCATTATTCCGAATTAGGCATCAAAGGTTTCAAAATAGATTTCATGGACAGAGACGATCAGCTTAGTGTCGATTTTCATTATAGAAGCGCTGCTATGGCTGCTAAATATAAATTGTTAGTAAATTTTCATGGGACTTATAAACCAACAGGACTACAACGCACATATCCGAACGCTATAAATTTTGAAGGAGTCTATGGTCTTGAACAATTAAAGTTTGATAGTCGAAATTTAGATCAAGTTACATATGATGTTACAATCCCATTTATACGTCAAATTGCAGGTCCTATGGATTATACACAAGGTGCTATGTTGAATGCGAACAAACAAAATTTCAGACCGATTAATTCTGAGCCAATGAGCCAAGGAACTCGTTGCCGTCAGCTAGCTGAATATATTGTGTTTGAGTCACCTCTAGGCATGCTTTGCGACAGTCCCTCAAATTATGAAAATGAGGTAGAATGTTTGAAATTTATAACATCAATTCCTACTGTTTGGAACAATACAATTTCGCTTGACGGTAAGGTTGGAGAATATATCGTAATTGCGAGACAAAAAGGTAATGAATGGTATGTGGCAGGTTTAACCAATTGGGATTCACGCCAAATAGAACTTGATTTATCTTTTTTAGGAAGCGATAACTTTAAGGTAGAATTATTCAAAGATGGAATCAATGCAGATAAATCCGCAAGAGATTATAAAAGAGAGCTATTAACTATACCTTCAAACAAAAAAATGATTGTTCCAGTGGCTTCAGGAGGTGGTTTCGTAATGAAGGTAGCGCCAAGTCTTTAAACAAAGGACTGTTTCCTTATGGTAGTTTTGAGAACAAGATATTAAAATTACTGATTATGAATCTGCTTCTTCTTCATAATCATCCTAATTTGCATCTGTATGAAATCACGGATACTGCTTTTGAGTAGCAACGGATAATTCCAAGATATTTTTCCCAATTAAATTAAGAGATAGAAAGAAATTGTCCCAAAAAATTGGGACAATTTCTCACTTGAAAAAGTGTAGTTAAGATAATAATGTGTTTTAGGAAAAGATATTATCGTGTTCGTGCTACCGTATGCAATATCTTTGCATTTTTATCTAGCATATAAAGAGTCAATTTCTTATCCGAAGCCGACATTACGGCAAAGCCCGGTTCGGGGCTGCAAAACACCGTGCCATCAATAGCATTTACTTTACGGCTTAAAGAGGCAGAAGAATTTACTACAAAATCAGTGTCATAACCTTCCTTACTAATATGCTGGAAATTGTGAATATGCCCGCAAATGTAGTAATCAACTTTATGCTTTTTCAGCAAAGGAGCTACTCGGGCCTGCATGTCGCTCCTTTCGCTGTCGTCTTTCGGAGTTTCGGCAAACACCGGATGATGTCCTACTACCACCTTCCATGTTTCGGTAGAAGCTTTCTGCTGCGGCGTTATCCCAACAATTTTCTTTTCGAGACATACTTTATACTATTTTTCCACTTATAGCTGTTCTGAGCTTATCGCAGGCGTATTGTATGCCACGATCGGAAACAACGTTCGGCGGAGCCAATGAAAGATCATTCCCTTCAACGGTTTACGTCTGATAACAGCCATTTGATATGCTCTCGCAGTAGTGTCATTGGCTGTCATGTTAGAACTTAAACTCCAACCGTATCAAGGAGGAAACAAAACAAATTGTTACCGATGAACTAGAACGAATAAAAAACAACCCGGCATCGGTGCATTTGTTGCAACAGCAGGGGTAATCTTATATAATGTAATAAAAGTATAGATGACTTCATTATAAAAACTCGACATAAGATGAGAATAAATTGAGGGAGTCTTATTTTTTTCTTTTCGATAAACAATTAAGTGTCATATTGAATTGATTAATTTGGCTAAGACTACTTAGATTCAATAATTTCATTAAATTGCAGAGGATATGGCGTTCCAAGCAGATTTTGATATTCCCGAGAGAAATTATCATAAGAAATTTTCGCTAACCCTTTTTTGCCAAGTTTGCAAAGCGTTATACACTTTATAGTAATGGCATCTTCATTGATAGTGTCGAATTTTAAAATGCATTCAGCAATGTCGTTTAACAGTTGAAAATTGTTTTTAATTTCAGGTAAAATAGAAAAGTCAAATAACGTATCCAAAACCATATTTGAAAAATCGGCTTTAAATTCATCCAACCAATCAATTTGAACTTCAGGTAACAGTTCTCCTCTATAAGCTAGTTGTACAAAATTTTGTATTTCAGTTTCACTCAACGACAGATTTTGCCCTCTTATATGTTTGCACAAAGTGATAAGTTCTACATAGTCCAAATAAACACCTAGCATATTTATTCGCCAGTACGAACTATCTTGATCAATATCAATCATTCCTACCTTATCAAGAATCACACGTAACTTGCTAATGCTTACATTCCTATTATTTCGAGCACTTTCCTCCGATTTATCAAACCAAAGTGTTTGATTCAGTTTGTTGGTGGAAATACCTCTTTCATTTTTTACCGTGTTTAGTAAAATAATTATAAATAGCTGTTTGAGTGTTGGCGTAAATGCCGCAGAAATATCATTTCCTTCTTTATCAAACACCTGAAATCCTCCTAAAAAATAAATCGATGATTTTGATCCTCGTTTGACAGTTTCTATAATTGTTGTATTTGTGTCTTCTTGTAAAATACTTTTGCCACTCATTCTTAATCTGACTCTTTTGTTTTTTTTGAGGAATATGAGAAGAATAGATACTCCGATAATTACAATTACAGAGAATAAGAAAATAAATTTCAATCCCACCATCTTACTGGCTTGTAAAATATTCAATTCGGTTAAAGCGGGATACGCCAACGTGTAAACAGCAACATCATCTCTATGAGCAGTAACGGTAACAAGTCTTGACGTAGCACGATGAAGAAAAAACATACACCATGACTCTGTATCTAAAAAATTGTAAGGAATAACATCAGAATATAGTGTATATTCCGACTTGTCTATACAAAACTCAGCCAATCTTAATGAAGTAGCAAAGTTACTTGTATTATACACTAAAGTATAGAATTTATTCGATTCAGGAATTTTTACTAAAGCTTCACAGGGTACAAAGGGAATCTCGTGCGATTTATATTCTTGAAGTTTCTTTATTCTATATGTTTTGAAATCGTAAGAATATAGATCGTAATAAAATTCGGGAGACACTTCCTGGCGACCACTTTTACTGCCGTATCCGCCAAAAATTAACCAATGATTGTTTTCATCAAGCCCAGCTGCACTTAGATAGCGAGGATAGATTTCGTTCGAAAGATCTAAAGATTGCCATGAAGATGTTTGAGGTTCATATTTCATTACCCTTGCTTTGTACATATAATGTCCATAGCCTCCAAACGTGGTTATTTGGCTATCAACAGGAGAAATCACTACATTATGATGTGCTAAATCAGGCTCTTTGTAATTAAAAGAAGATTGCTTCCATTCTCTCAACGCAAAATCAAATTCATTTAAATAATTCTCACTAAAATCATAAGATATTATTTTGTTTTTTATGGAATCGTAAATGAAATAGTTGTAGTAGTTATTGAAAGGATGCCCTGTGTTGTAGTATAACGTATCAACTCTTTGATTTTGGATGTGATAAACGTAAAGTTCATTTTTTCCAATAAGATAAATTAAACCTTCAGAAACATTTTTTGCCATGCCAACCAAATTTGGCACTTTAAGAGCCGCAATTTTTGCCCACTTTACATGCTTATCCACAAGCCATGTTCCATTTTTTACAGTGGCAGGGTCATTGTTTATTTCATCATAAACTTCGTTTAAAGCATGATTTGTAAGTTTCCAATGTCTATAAACTTTCTTGTTGTTATCGGTAATAACAACATCGTTTAAAGTCATGGGAGCAATATCTGTATTTTGAAATTTAGGATTGGAACAGGAACCAAAAATAATATCGAAAGTTCTCAGATCAGAAAATCCTGTTATTTTCTTCTTTTTCTCAATACCGTTAAATGAAGCCGTCAAAATATTCTGTTTAAGATCGAAATCAATATAGATTTTTATCCACTTACCGAATTCGCTTTCGGGAATTTCTTCAAATGAGTACGAGAACTGGACTTGATCTTTGTAAACCAACCAAAAATTAGTATTGACGGAGCCTGTATTCGCTACCAAATCAATATTCGTATTTTCGTTACTTATCACACGACAGATAAGTCCATAGTATCCATCACCGTGTCGGAAGCATGCATCAAAAGCAATACGAAAATTTTTATTAAAAATGTAAGGGCGGTTAGGAGAAAGATGCAAAGAAGTACGTTTATCCTGGATTACTTCGTGCGAGGAAAAATATAATCCAGAAGAAATACTACTCTCTTGGGCAAAAAAGGAGTTATTTATCCCAAAAAAAAGGGCTAAAATTAGGATAATACTACTTTTCATGGTATACTGCTTTTATATTCCCAAATGTAGAACAATTTATTTTAATGAGAAAATTATTTGATACAAACTAACTATGCGGATTCGGACACAACATTGTGTTCTTCTTTGGTAAATTTAAGAAGACAATAATTATTCATGTGGAAGTATGACTTAACTCATTCTTTTTTTTCAATATATTTTACTTGACAACTATCGAGTAATAGAACAATACCATTCGAGAGAGAAATCTGAATGGTATTGTATTTGGTAAGTTTGAATAAGTATTTGCTGAACTGAAAATAATAACCTGCTTGATTGAAAAGTTTAATAATATAAGTCGTTATTCATTTTTTTAACTTATCTTATTTCGTTTGAATTACCGGTTTAATACTTCCATCCGGATTATAGTATAGTTTATCTACACATATTGAACGCAGCCAATCATTAAACTCACCATTGGTAGCCGACAATGCACTGTTGTGATAAAAAGCGTACCATTGTCCCTTGAATTCTACTATCGAACCATGATTGGTGTAGCTGTCGGTAGGCTCCATATAAATACCCATATATTGCCAAGGACCTAAGGGACTATCACCTATAGCATAGCGCATACGATTATCTCCTTTTATTCCATCGTCATTTTTCTCATCATGATTGTCAGAATAAGAAAGATAATACTTACCGTTGTATTTATGTATCCAAGCAGCCTCATGGAAATCTTCCAAGCCTTCCATACGTTGCATTTCACCATCTACTTCAATCATATTGTCTTTAAGTTTTCCTCCTAGACATACACCACCTCCACCTTGATAAATGTAGGGTTGCCCGTCGTCGTCAACAAAAACGCAAGGATCAATATGTGCTTCCATTCCTTTTACGTAGCCGATTACAGTAAAATCCTTTGCAGGATATTCGCTAACAGCGACACCTATTTTCCAAGAACTGTTCCAATCCGTTTCGCTTGGGTGCGGAAAGTAGAAATAATACTTTCCATTTTTATATGCACAATCAGGTGCCCACATAAAACCACCTTCTTTACGTCCCCATGGCACTTGTGAAGAGCGAAGAATCTCACCATGGTCAGTCCAGTTTATCATATCGTCTGTAGAAAATACGTGATACTGATCCATCAAATCGCAACCACGTGGCGGAGCAATATCATGCGAAGAATAAACATATAAGCGTCCATCGCTCCATACACGAGCAGATGGATCAGCTGTATACATATGTGTTATAAACGGATTACGCACTTGTTTAGCTTCCTGTTTCTTTTGCGCTTTACTACAAGAAATGAGAATAAGAAAAATGCTCGTAAAAACTAAAATTTTATTCATACAAATTATTATTAATTAGAATTGTTGTTTTAACGTTTTGGGATTTCCATATTTAGTACTGGTTTCGTTTTTTTTAGAGCTTTTGCAGCCTGTCCAGCGAGGAACAGATAATAATCGCTACCCAAATCAACATCCAAAGGTAGAAAATAGCTTGCTCCTGTTGGAACTTGTGTTGCACATTTAAAAATTGCTGTAGCTTCATCTATTTCATCAAACATTGCCAAGTAGAGCATTTCGGCTCCTTGGTTAACATGATTTGCAAGTTGTGCCCAATAGAAACTTCCACGGTTACGGGGAATCGGTTGCGAATTTGGAACCATATTTATCCATGAGAACCCAGGATAAGCTAAAGGTGCATAATCCATTTTGTTCGCATTACACCAATTAATATCACCTTCAACTATTTGTTTCATTTCCGACAGATTATCTTCTCTGAATCGTCCTACAAACCAAGGCATCACAATGTCGCATTTGCGTATTAACTTATGTAATTCGAGGTCGGCAAGAGCATCATTTTCTAATTTACGCCAATGAGTAGGAACGCCAATCAAAACACTAAATCCGCGTTCTTTTAAGGCGTCAATAATGATTTCTACCTCTTTGAAACCATATTTCCTGCGGTCATTGAATCCTACTCCCCAAATGGCTACCAAGGGTTTTTCGTTATGAAAAAGATAAGACGGATTATTAATCCGTGCAAAAATATCGTATTGAGCACTAATAGAATCAATGTCATTTAAAACCAACTGCTCATCGCCGGGAATCATTCCGCTAAAATCGTACATAATGCTGATGGCTCGATTGTTCGCATTTGCTGCGTTAATAGCGGAGTGCCATACTTTATTTAGCTGTCGGTAACTTGCCGGACGTTTGATTTCCGCAACAAAACGCTGTATAAAAGCACCATCAATACCATATTCACGCATCCATCGGAAATGAGTTTCCACTGTTGATTCGTCCCAAGAACTCATAGTATATGCAGGACTTCCATCGGCAAAAATAAAATCGGTTTTATAAACTTTATCATATTCCGAGACGTCGGGCCACATATCTATTTTACAACTTCCAGGACGAAATTCGCCATCTCTGCCCCAATAATGATACCAATTACGATCGGATCCATCGCCAGGACAACTAAACCAACCTTGATAACCTGTCATTGCCAAACCTTTGTACGAATTATATTTTTTTGTCATAGGAAAGTTAGAATCATCAACAGCTTGCTCTATAAAATCGACAATAGGTGCAGGATTAGGGAAACTGTGTGGATGATGACCGAACCCTTTTTTCATAATTACAGTGATGTTTCCGCCTTTTTTTTTGATTTTCTGTTCAAAAGGAAATGTATTTTGCGAGTTGACTGCAGCATCGTCCAGTTCGGCACAAAGGATCAGTATAGGGTATTTTCCAGCTACAATCGCATCAATTTTGTCTATCGGGCTTTCGTTGAATTTATTTATTTGTTCACGTGAAGTATTGTAATTTTCTTTTATTCCACGTGTAATTTCATTTTCAGGTTTTTGTTTTCCATCAGATCCGAAATACATCGATTTCATATCAAGCAAAGGATTGTCAACATATACAGTAGCAACCTTATCAGGATTGGCAGCCGCCCAATTAAAAGCGTATACAGCACCTCGGCTCATTCCTTCCAAAACTACTTTTTTGTTCAATCCTCCTTCATGAAGCAATTGATAAAAAGTATTCCATTCTTCCATGTTTTGCTTGTTGCCCATACGTTCAGCCTGATCGCAAAACACAAAATGATAGCCTTTTTCGAGCAGTGTGATATCCACCTGAGGTTCGTGTGCCCAAAAACGAGCTCGCCAAATCCATGGATGACCAGCAGCTACTTTATGAGGTTTCACAAGTTTGCATTCGCGTCCATTTTGCAAAAACTCGGCACATTCATAACCTGCAAATTTTGTTGTTTTATAAACAATACCTTTTTTATTTAGAGCTTTGAAAATATCGAATGTTTCATCAATAGGGAAAGTAATTTGTTGAAACAACCGTTTCGCCATGATTTCCGAACCCTTTTCTTGCGGATGAATCTGATCGGGAATTAAATCAGGACGATCAATCAATAATGGACGCATATCTACGACTTCAACGCCTTCTTCATAAGCAGCTTTTTGCAAACGCGGACTTACTTCATTTTTGCAGATAGGATCGTAAATTCCAGCAGTGTCCATTACAAACATAGCAGTAGGTAATAATATGATAACACGAGGATGACTTGCTAGGTTTTTGAAAGAGCGTATCATCTCCCTGCAATCTTGTTCCAATTCGTTGTAATAAGGACGATTTACTGCCTTTGCATCATTTCCTCCTAAATCAATAAAAACAATATCGGGAGAACTTTGTAAGGCTTGGCGGTAAGCGTCAGTTTCCCAATATGGATAATTGCCTTTTTTCAGCATAGTGCTGCTGCTTACACCAAAATTACTGACTTTATATTTAGTCCCTAAAAGTGATTGCAATTGTCCGGGATATGAATTTTCTTTCGGATTTTCGATGCGTGCCCCTTCAGTAATACTTGCCCCAACGCAGGTAATTCTTATTTGTGCATTGATAAATACTGCCGATAAACTTAAGAGGCAAACAAAAAACAGACGATTTATTATCATTTGTATATTAACTTATTTGTGTATGTTTTGTCGTTTTCTTGCAATTTCAGAAAGTATATTCCTTGAGTATATTGTGATATGTCCAATATGTTATCTTGCTGATTGATTGTCTTGTTCAAAACTATTCTTCCGTTTATATCCGAAACGCTGGCAAGCATAGTTGTTTTAATATTATGAATATGGAAAAGTCCATCATACGCCGGATTAGGCGAAATAAGTGCAGAAAGCTCCTTTACTGTTTCGATAGCCGATATTGTGCCATTAAAGATAAATTTGTCAAAGTTCATATTCCCCTGCGGAATAAACCGCATAGTATGCACTCCTTTATTTAGAGCAATATTGGCTACTGTTATTGTTCCTAAAGAAGATAACGGTGTATATGAAACGTCATATCTTTTAGGGTTAGATGTTTTTACATAATCGAATTCCAAATAAAATTTTTGTATTTGTCCCTCTTGAGTTGTCCCAATTATGAAATCAATCGTATAAATATCGTCTTTCAACACCTCAAAAGTATAATTCAGATATTCGCTTTGCGACATGTCGGAAACGTAATACATGTTTTTTTGTCTATATCTAGAGATATCTACATCTTCATTGCGTCGGTATTCGAGAGAAGCATTTCCCGGAGTGTTATCCCAATAAGCAATACCTTTTCCGCCAGTGTTGTAATCTTCCGCCTCGATAGTGCCTGGAATTGTTTGTAGTACATTCTGATAATGCGAACCTTGATCTTTGGTTTGTTTTACCGGCTTAATTGTTCCGTCTTCATTAAAAAATAGTGAATCAACACAAATACTGCGTAATAAACCTGTACCCGACAGGTCGGCAGTATGATAAAATGCCCACCATTGCCCTTTGTATTCCACTACTGAACCGTGGCTTGTATCGCATGTAGTAGAATTTAAATAAATTCCTTTATGCGACCACGGACCGAGAGGATTATCACTTGTTGCATATCGCAATTGATTTGCTCCTCCTTTGTTATCGGCGTATGTAAGATAATATGTTCCGTTTCGTTTGAAGATCCAAGTAGCTTCATGAAAATCGTATAAGCCTGTCATTTGTTGTAATTCTCCATCTACTTCAATCATGTTTTCTTTTAATCTACCACCGAAACAGCGATTACCGCCTCCCATATAAAAGTATACTTGTCCATCTTCGTCGGTAAAAACACAAGGATCTATCAATCCGGGTGAAGTAACCGTTTGACCGCTTTCAGTCCACGAAACAGTGGTTCCTTGGAGCGGTTGCTGCAAAACGGTAAAATCGGAAGCAGGATAATCACTAACAGCAATGCCGATACGCCACGTATCATTCCATGTAGGTCCCTCTGGATGTGGAAAATAGAAATAGTATTTCCCATCCTTATAGGCACAATCGGGAGCCCACATAAAAGTGGCATTGGGACTCGCATTAGTAATAGGCACATCCCAAGGCACTTGACTTGCTTCGAGAATCTGACCGTGATCTGTCCAATTTACCATATCATCGGTGGAATAAACGTGATATTTATCCATCCGGTCGCAACCACTTGGCGGATCGATATCATGCGACGGGTAAACGTAGAGGCGACCATCCACCCATACATGCGCCGAAGGATCGGCGGTATAAATATCGCGTACAATAGGATTGCTTTGCGATAGCAGTTGTTGTCCGCAAAAGAACAATGTTATAAGAAAGAGAATTTTATATAGTTTCATGAAAAGAATTATTTTTTTTCGAAAATTTTTCCGAACAGAGTATTTATTAAAACATGTTTATTGTATTATGATTAATCGTTATTTATTTATTTTTGATTAAAAAGTAAAAACAAACGTCATTCCGAAAAATGCTCGTTTGTTTTTACTTGAAAATACTGTCTATTTAATTAAGACCTTGAAGGTTGATGATTTATCACCGTCTTGAATTTTTACTACATACAAGTTTTTAGAAAGAGTGAGTTCTGAAACTTCACTTACGCGATAATTTCCAATTTTTTGTGCTTGCATGTTATAAATATTTACAGTGGCATTTTCAGGAAAATTGATAAGGTGCAATTTTCCATCACTAACAAATACATACCCGTCAGCAATTACATTTTCAAGACCAGCGGATTGATTAACAATGATTTCCTTTTCTAAGATATTATTGTTATAGTCGGATTCGAGAACATCATGTTGATCGTTTACTTGTGCAACAACTGTAAATGTTCTTGCCGCACCGGGTTTCCATTTTCCATTTCCGTCGTTGGGACCACCATTTGCAGTAACCGTAACCGAAGCACCAGGAGCTAATGAAGTAAGATGTGTATCACTCCATGCTACGAGTGTTCCGTTTCCAGAAGCACTAGGAAGTTTTACTCCAAATACGACACCGTGTTTGACATCTTGTGAAGTAAATTCGCTAATGTTTTTTATAGTTGCACTAAATAAAATAGAATCACCCAATACTGGATTTGCAGGGCTCCATGTTATGTCGGTTATAATCAAATCGACAGGATCAACGCCTTTTTTATAGAAATAGGCATCGGTTAAAACGATATCTCCTTCGACTTCACTTTTCAAAGTAATGCGTTTGATTTTTTTACCCGGTGTTATGTTATAAAAGTATTCGGTGTTATTCGAGCGTAATTCGTTTGTTTTATTATCGAAATCTTGTCCGGTAGAGTCATCCATATATACAACGTCAAATTGAATTTTGGTTGCTCCATTTTCACCATCGCCAGTTTTAGGTAGTGCTGAAGCATC
The DNA here is from genome assembly GCA_036744815.1 of Paludibacteraceae bacterium. Lineage (GTDB taxonomy): Bacteria > Bacteroidota > Bacteroidia > Bacteroidales > Paludibacteraceae > H1. The sequence goes on along the minus strand of DAIOHI010000013.1, from coordinate 248 downwards.
AAATTTAATCCACACCTGATTGTAATCTGAAACATCCACGCCTCCTTCTGTTTCCCAATTCCATCCTGCGCGATGCCAACCTCCATTCTTGTAGGTAATAGTTTTTGTTTCAGTGTTGTAAGAAGAAGCATTCGAGTCTTCGCCGTCATCGTTAGCAAAGAAATTTAACGAGTCAGTACTATATATAAATTTACCATCTGATACATAATCGGGATTTATTATGCCCGCTTGCGCTACATTAATTTTAA
>DAIOHI010000012.1:0-17850 GCA_036744815.1 Paludibacteraceae bacterium | reverse complement strand
AAAAAAACAATAAACTAAAACAGATATATCATGAGAAAAATGTTAAAGTCTTACTCCTTACATAATTATCGGGACATTCCGCAGATTGGAAATCTCTCTCAGCGAAAATTGGAAGCTATTGATGTTGTAGGGCGTGTTTTGCCATTTAAATCAAATAATTATGTAATTGACGAATTGATTGATTGGACGAACGTAGAGACTGATCCGATGTTTACGTTGACTTTTCCGCGGAGAAGTATGCTGGAGAAAAGACATTTTGATTCGGTGAAAAATTTATTGGATGCTAATGCGGATAAAAGTCTTTTGAAAGATAAAATACGACAAATTCGTTTGTCGCTGAATCCGAATCCGGCAGGGCAGGAACATAACGTGCCGATGCTGGATGATGTGAAATTGAAAGGTGTGCAGCATAAATATGGCGAAACAGTTTTGTTTTTTCCAAGTCAGGGACAGACTTGTCATGCTTATTGCACTTTTTGTTTTCGGTGGCCTCAATTTTCAGGGATGAGCGAGTTGAAGTTTGCCATGAAGGAAGCCGATTTGCTTTTTAAGTATTTGCGCAATCACAAACATGTAACCGATGTGTTGTTTACCGGAGGCGACCCGATGACGATGACTGCCTCGATGCTCACAACATATATCGAAACGTTGTTGCAACCAGAGTTTGAGCATATACGCAGCATTCGGATTGGAACAAAATCACTTTCTTATTGGCCCTATCGTTATTTAACCGATCCGGACAGCGACGATATTATTCGTTTGTTTGATCGAGTGATAAAATCCGGAAAAAATTTATCTATTCAGGCGCATTTCAATCATCCGGTAGAACTTTCGACCGAGGCTGTAGAGCAGGCAATCAGACGCATTCGATCCACAGGTGCTCAAATTCGTACGCAATCACCTTTGTTGAGACACATCAATGATCGTCCTGAACTTTGGGTGCAAATGTGGCGCAAGCAAGTGGATTTAGGCTGTGTTCCTTATTATATGTTTATTGCTCGTGATACAGGTTCGAAAGCTTATTTTGAAGTCTCGTTGGAACGATCGTGGAATATTTTTCGTCGGGCTTATCAGCATGTAAGCGGACTTTGCCGTACAGTGCGTGGTCCAAGTATGAGCGATCATGCGGGTAAAATTCAGGTTTTAGGAGTTACGAATGTAAAAGATGAAAAAGTATTTGCGCTGAATTTTATACAAGCGCGTAATCCGGCTTGGGTTGGCATACCGTTTTTTGCAGCTTACGATCCCAAAGCAACTTGGTTTAATCAATTAAAACCGGCTTTTGGCGAAGAAAAATTCTTTTTTCAAGATGAGAAATATACAAATTTGGAAATAAAACCTTTTGCATTCGAATAAATTTTGTAGTTTTGAATCCTAACAGAACTTTAGAAACTTCTTAAAAAACAAAACAAATGCTATCCAATTTAAATAAATATCGCGTTGTTTTGGCTTCGCAGTCGCCTCGTCGGCGAGAACTTCTTAGTGGCTTGGAAATCGAATTCGACACAGCGAATATTGATGTGGAAGAAAACTATCCGGATGATTTGGAAGCAGAGGAAATACCTTGTTTTTTAGCGGAGAAGAAAGCCGCATCTTATCATTTAGATGAAAATACTTTATTGATTACTGCCGATACGATTGTTTGGCTCGACGGTATTGTGTACGGAAAACCTCGGGATAAAACGGATGCTAAAAGAATGCTCCGAGCTTTATCTGCTAAAACTCATCAAGTAATTACGGGAGTTTGTGTTAAAACTCGGCAAAAGCAAAAAGTCTTTGCTGTGATCACGAATGTTACTTTTGCCACGATTGCCGATGAAGATATTGATTATTATCTGAATAAATTCAAACCTTACGACAAAGCCGGTTCTTATGGTATTCAGGAATGGATTGGTTATGTGGCTGTTGAGCGAATTGAAGGATCTTATTTTAATGTGATGGGCTTGCCTGTTCAGCGCTTGTACACGGAGCTGAAAAAGTTTTAGTTATTACCTTAATAAATTGATGTCTCCTTTTAAGGAATATTTTTTCCCGTCGGTACCTTCCGCTGTTATCACATAAAAATAAGGAGCTGCCGCTGCGGGTTTTCCGCCGATAGTTCCATCCCATCCTTTTTGAGGATCGGTAGAAAGATAAACTCGTCTTCCCCAACGGTTGTAAACTCGGCATTCGAAGTTCTTTAGCGAGCGATAAGCTACTCTGAACTCGTCATTAGCTCCGTCATTATTCGGAGAAAAAGCATTAGGAACCCAAAGAGCCGATTCGCTTACATCAATAATTACAGAATCAGTTGCGGAGCAGAATGAATTGTTGGATGTCAGAACGACTTTATACTGACCGAATTCATTGAAGGTATATCGGTGTTCATCCGTGTTGCGGGTTATTACGAGAATGTCGTTTTTGTAAACATCCCATTTGTTGATGTTGGCAGCATCGCTAGGATGAGCCTTGAACAATATTTCCAATGGAGCTGAACCACTTAATTTATCTTCTGTGTCGGGACGGCTGTCTTCGTTTTCTTCTGTTCGAATATCTGTAATTCTAGTAGTCGTTTTATTGTCAACTGCAACGGCTATATATTCGCTCGAAACAACTGTGCCGGGAGTGATGCCTAAATCTGTAGAGAATTCATCATCGGCTGTCAGTGTAAAAATCGTGTTGCAGAGTGGCGGCTCGGAAATTACTATTTCGCGTGCATCGGAATTGATTGGCTGTGTTTTCTCAACAACTTCCCATGCTAAATTAGCGTCGCTCCATTCGAGCGTATTGTATTTTAGATTATATTCCCGCAAAATTTCATGCTGAGTAGCGCCTGATAAAATCGGATATTTCAAAACAGGAACTGTCGCGTCTAACAAAAGTTTTATTTCCTTACAAGGGTTTTCTGCATTTTCTTCCACTATTAATGAATTAAATGTCGGCAGGTATTGACTGTAATCGAAAACGTAAAAATAAATATTGAGTGAATCGCTAAAACCATCATTTTTTTTAACTTTCAATAAATAACCTTGCGCGTCGTCAAAATTGTCGAAATTTGTTTGTCCTTGACTTAGTGGAGTTGATAAATCAGATGCTTTGTACCAGTAAACATGATTTGAATTTCCTGTTCCCGTATAAGTGATTGTTGCGTTGGCATCAAATCCATTGAAAAAGAAAATATAATCAACATCTCTAAAGGAAGTGTATGAACTATAGCTTTTTGCCCCGTTGCTAACTGACAGTTGAGATGAAGCCGCAAGTGGGAAAAATAATATAGCAAAGAGTAAAAGCAATAGATTCTTTTTCATTTAAAAAAAGGGAAATAAATCATTAATATTGAATACGCAAATGTACATCTTTCTTATTAAAAACAAAAAAAACGCGGATTTATTGCCTCTTTTTCTTAGATGGAGTTTATTTTTGTACATTTGCATTTGCTCTCTGATTGATAACAGTGGCAGGAATGCGAATCGTTTTAGATCTACGTCTATCTCTTTGAAAAAGAGTTCTTATTTGTAAGTTTTTATGAGAAATAATTGTCAGAAAATAAAATACTTTAGCCTGATTTCTTTAATGTTAGTGCTGATTTGCAGCTCAGTGCTGAGTCAAGTGCAATCCTATCCGATAAAAGAGGTAAATGGCATAGAATACTATGTTTATACGGTCGAGGTGCGCGAAGGATTTTATGCGCTTAAACGCAAGTTTGACATTTCGCAGGAGGAGGTTATTAAACATAATCCTGATGCAAAAGATGGGTTGAAAGTCGGACAGCAAGTCTTGATTCCCGTCAATCGAGGAGCTCAAAAAAGCAGCGGCAATTATGTGGAACATACTGTAGAAAAGCAACAAACTTTGTATGCGATTTCGAAAAAATATGATGTTACGATTGATGCAATCAAAGCATTAAATCCTCAGATTGGACCGGAACATAATCTTCGTATGGGCGAAGTGTTGAAGATTCCTGCATCGGGCAGCGGAAGTCAGAAGAATGTTACAAGCGTTCCGCAGCAATCAAATAAAAATGTTCAAACGAAAACTACTTCAACTGAAGCAAAGGGAACTTATGTTAGTCACAGCGTTCGCGCACAGGAAACGCTTTTTGCGATAAGCCGTCGTTACAATGTTTATGTGGAAGACATTATTAATATGAATCCGAATTTGGAATCGACATTGAAAGTCGGTCAAATCATCAAAGTTCCTTTAGTTTCGTCTTATGCAGATCCGAAAAAAGTACGTCCTTCGGTAAGTATCGATAGTTTGTTTGTGCCTTCCGTAGATGTGCATCCTATACGAATTGCGTTTTTGCTTCCTTTTATGCTAAATGCTCCAAATGATCGAAGTGTAGAGCGATTTGCCGATTTTTACGCGGGAGCTCTTATGGCGATAAATGAAGCGAAAGACAGAGGAGTTTCTATGGAAATTTTCACTTATGATACGGAAAAGACAGAGGAAAAAATAAAAGATGTTTTGGCGAATCCGAGCTTGAAAAAAATGGATTTTATTATTGGTCCAGCTTATACAAATCAGGTTCAGGCTGTTGCCGAATATGCAAAAACGAATAAAATTCCTACTCTTATTCCTTTCACAGCTCATGTACCCGATGTAGAAACGAATCCTTATTTGTTCCAATTTAATCCCGGTGATAAAGTCGAAATTAGCTTTATGACGAATTTGCTTTTGAATCAATATAAAAACTCCAATATCGTTTTTGTTCGAACCAATGCTACAGATTCTTCCGATAAAGGTTTTGCATGGGCAGATGCCATTCAAAAAGAAGTGACAAAGCGAGCAAAAAATGTTAATTATGCGGAATGGGAAAATTCGGATGTGTTTGAAATTGAAAGTAAATTAAAACGTTCTTCCAATAATCTGATTATTTTTAAAACGGACAAATTTTCTAATATTGAAGCCTATGTGAATACTTTGTCGGCTTCAAAATCAGGATATAATCTGACTTTATTTGTTCAGTATGGATGGACGAACTTACCGATAAAAATTGATAATGTAAACATATCTCCATTTAAAAAAGATATCAACGAAGGTCGTTTAAATAGCTTTGAGCAGCAATATTCCAACTTTTTCGATCGTAATGCTTCAGCTTCTTCGCCTCGATACGATTTGTTGGGATACGATCTGACTGCGTTTTTTGTAAAACAATTGGACGAAAACAAAGATAACAACGACGATTGGAAATTCTCCTTGTCTTATCCCGATGGATTGCAATCGCAATTTCAATTTGAACGAAAAGACAAACGTTCCGGCTACGTCAATCAACGGATGTATTTAACCGAAACAGAAGCACAATAAATGAATCGAAATATCCTAGTTTTAATTGTCCTGCTGTCCTTTCCTTTGGTGATGAATGCCCAAAAGCGTTTGGATAGATCCGAAAAATATATTGGAGCTTCATTTGGAGCAACAGCATCTTTGGTTGGCTTTTCTCCATCCGTTGATCAGGATTATCTTTTGGGATATAACGGAGGACTTGTTTATCGTTATATTGCCGATACTTACGTGGGTTTTCAGGTGGAATTAAATTACGCTCAGCAAGGATGGCATGAACTTGAAACTGATTTTTCGCGTAAACTTAGCTACATTGAGTTGCCTTTTCTGACACATATTTATCTTGGAAATAAGTCGCGTTTTATTGTAAATGTAGGACCGCAGATCGGTTATCTTATCAATGACGAGAAATTCAACCAAGCGCTTGGCAGCAACGCTGAGCAGCATGTAACGCAAGTTCAAAACACCTTGGATTATGGATTTGCCTTAGGTACAGGTTTTTCCTTCAATGTTAAGAAAAACGTATTCCAACTCGAAGCTCGAGCATATTATGCCATGGGAGATATCTACTCCAATAATAAAAAAGATTACTTTTCCCGCTCGAACAACATGAAACTTTCGGTAAATTTGACTTGGCTGCTACAAGTGAAATAAACAATAATCCTCTATATTTGACATATTGTTTTTTTTAGTCGTGGATCTTCCAAATTAAGTGAAAACGGACAAAATATATGTCATTTTTGAACAAATTGACCATCTTGCTTTCATAAGAAAGCCTTATCTTTGTGTGACATGTCAATGTTTTTATCCTAATTTTTAGATCCTTATGTGTTGACACCTAGTCTTGACTTATAACTGCACAAAAAAATAATATAATAATATAAAATCTGAATTTATGAAAACAAATTATGAGATTCGCTATTCGGCACATCCCGAAGATGCGAAAAGTTATGACACGACACGAATTCGCCGCGATTTTTTGATTGAAAAAGTATTTGTAGCCGATGAGGTGAACATGGTATATTCCATGTACGATCGTATGGTAGTTGGTGGCGCTCATCCTGTAAAGGAATCCTTGAAGCTGGAAGCTATCGATCCGTTAAAAGCTTCATTTTTCCTTACTCGCCGCGAAATTGGTATTTTCAATGTAGGTGGAGCTGGTATTGTAAAAGCCGGTAATACAACTTATGAACTCGGATATAAAGAGGCATTATATTTGGGTTCGGGCGATCGCGAAGTGTATTTTGAAAGTAAAGATGCGAAAAATCCGGCGAAATTTTACTTTAATTCCACTACAGCACATCGCAATTATCCCGATAAAAAAGTAACGAAATCTGATGCTGTTGTTGCTGAAATGGGTTCATTGGCAGGTTCCAACCATCGAAACATTAATAAAATGTTGGTGAATCAAGTACTTCCTACTTGCCAATTGCAAATGGGCATGACCGAACTTGCCGAAGGAAGTGTTTGGAATACTATGCCGGCGCATACACATACACGTCGGATGGAAGCTTATTTTTATTTTGAAGTTCCTGAGGAACATGCTGTTTGCCACTTTATGGGCGAACACGACGAAACACGTCATATTTGGATGAAGGGCGATCAGGCGGTTCTTTCACCCGAATGGTCGATTCACAGTGCGGCAGCAACCCATAATTATACTTTTATTTGGGGAATGGGCGGCGAAAATCTTGATTATGGAGATCAGGATTTTTATAAAATAACAGATTTAAAATAAGTAGTAGTAAATATTTAAAATAGAAAATGAAGTTATGGCAAATTTTTCATTAACAAATAAAGTGGCGCTTGTAACGGGCGCATCCTACGGAATTGGTTTCGCAATTGCATCGGCTTTAGCGGAAGCAGGAGCTAAAATTACTTTCAACGACATCAATCAGGATGCTGTAAATAAGGGATTGGCAGCCTATAAAGAAGCTGGAATTGAAGCAAAAGGTTATGTTTGCGACGTTACGGATGAAGCAGGTGTAAATGAATTGGTGAAAAAAATTGAGACAGAAGTTGGCGTGATCGATATTTTAGTAAATAATGCCGGAATTATTAAACGCGTTCCGATGCACGAAATGTCGGCTGCGGAATTCCGTCAGGTTATTGATGTCGACTTGAATGGTCCGTTCATTGTGTCGAAAGCCGTTATCCCGAGCATGATGAAAAAAGGTGCGGGCAAGATTATTAATATTTGTTCGATGATGAGTGAGTTGGGGCGTGAAACCGTTTCGGCTTACGCTGCTGCGAAGGGCGGTTTGAAAATGTTGACTAAAAATATTGCTTCAGAGTATGGCGAATTCAATATTCAATGCAACGGAATCGGTCCGGGATATATTGCTACTCCGCAAACGGCTCCTTTGAGAGAAACGCAAGCCGACGGTTCGCGTCATCCTTTCGATTCGTTTATTATAGCTAAAACTCCGGCTGCTCGTTGGGGTACGCCCGAAGATTTAGCAGGACCTGCAGTATTCTTAGCATCAGAAGCTTCCGATTTTGTTAACGGACATGTTTTGTATGTTGACGGAGGTATTTTGGCTTATATAGGAAAGCAACCAAAATAAAAATGAAGAAAATATTATTTTTATCAATTGTAGCAGCTTTTGTTTTAGTCTCTTGTTCGCAAGGAGCAAAAATAATTACGGTAAATAATCCCCTTGCTCAGGATCGTGTTAACGAAATGGTTGAAGTTCCGGTTTCCGATTTGGGAATTTGCTGTGCTTCGAAAAGTTATGTGCTGAAAGATGCGGAAGGAAAAGAAGTTGCTTATCAAATTCTGTATAATGGAGAGGAAAGACCTCAGGATTTTATATTTCAGGCTTCGGTTTCGGGAAATTCATCGAGCACTTATTCGTTGAGCGAAGGAAAGCCGGCGGAAGTGAAAGCCAAAACTTACGCCCGTTATATTCCAGAGCGCAAAGACGATTTCGCTTGGGAAAATGATTTGGCAGGCTATCGTATGTATGGTCCGGCTTTGGCTAAAGAAAACCCAAGTAATGGTGTGGATATATGGTTGAAGCGTACTGACGAACTGATTGTAGATAAATTTTATTACGATGAGTTGAATAAAGGTTTGTCTTATCATGTTGATCATGGTCAGGGACTTGACTGCTATAAAGTAGCACACACCTTAGGAGCCGGAGGTATTGCGCCTTATGTGAATGGTGTTTTGTATGTTGGAAATCATTACTCAACACAAAAAGTGCTAGATAACGGACCGCTTCGCTCAACTTTCGTGCTGACTTACGACTCGCTGAAGGTGGGAGACGAAATTTATCATCAAACAATTACTGTTTCGATTGATGCCGGAACTTTGTTGAATAAAGCCGTTGTAAGTTATTCGGGGAAAACTGCTGACATGGAGCTTGCCACGGGAATTTATCTGCATCCTGAGAAAGGAAATTTGCAAATGAATGTTGAGAACGGGACGGCTGTTTATGCCGAAAATGCAGTTTCGGATGCAAAGATTCCTTCCGGACGTAATTACATCGGCATATATGCTCCTGCGAAAGTGAACAACGCGGTGGAGCAGGATTTGCACGGTCTTTTGTTGAGTAGCTATAATTTAGGGGAAGATTTTACCTATTATTTTGGTGCAGGATGGAGCAAATGGGGCTTCCCGACCGATGAAGATTGGTTCAATGCCGTAAACGCATTTGCTCAAAATGTGAAAAATCCTTTGCAAATTAGTGTGAAATAACATCTTATATCTTTCAGCAAAAAAGCCGTATAGAAAATATCTCTTTACGGCTTTTTTGTTTTTTGTACTAAACTCCTCCTATAGCATCTGTGTACTGAACGTTATACTGTCTGTGTACTGAACATTATATCGCCTATATACCGAACGTTATACCGCCTATGTACTGAACGCTATTATCAGTTGATGTCTTCTTATTTCGGATTCTATGTTGGAATAATCCGATCTTTACTTTATCAGATATTTTATCTTTTTCCTGAATCATAGGGTTTAAAACATAGATTATTTATGTGTTTGGAGAGACAGAATCTTCAAAAAGCACTATCTTTGCCGAGCACTCAATAATAAAAATTATGCACAAATCAGGTTTTGTAAATATAGTGGGCAACCCGAACGTCGGTAAATCGACTTTGATGAACGCTTTGGTCGGCGAACGTATTTCTATCATCACATCGAAAGCGCAAACTACCCGGCATCGTATTCTCGGCATTGTTAATGGCGACGATTTCCAAATCGTTTATTCCGACACTCCGGGTGTGTTGAAACCTAATTACCGCTTGCAGCAGTCGATGCTTAAGTTTTCCAATTCGGCGCTAACGGATGCCGATGTATTACTTTATGTAACCGATGTGACGGATACGCATGATAAGAATGCTGATTTCGTAGAAAAGGTAAAAGCTTCGAACGCTCCTTTGTTGCTCGTTATAAATAAAATCGACCAAATTGATGAAGATCGTTTGATTGAATTGGTTGAGAAATGGAAAGCTCTTTTGCCCCAAGCAGAGATATTCCCCTTGTCTGCTTTGTTGAAATTCAATGTGGAAAATCTTTTTCGACGCATAAAGGAACTACTTCCCGAATCGCCTCCTTACTTCGACAAAGACCAATTGACAGATAAGCCGGCTCGTTTTTTCGTAACGGAAATTATTCGCGAAAAGATACTGATGAACTACGAAAAGGAAATTCCTTATTCGGTAGAAGTGGAGGTTGAGCAGTTTTTAGAAGACGAAAAAATGATCCGCATTAATGCGGTGATATATGTTGAACGTGATTCGCAAAAAGGAATTGTCATCGGGCATGGAGGGAAGTCGCTTAAAAAAGTAGGAACGGAAGCTCGCAAAGACTTGGAGATATTCTTTGAGAAGAAAGTATTTCTCGAAATCTTCGTAAAAGTAGAGAAGGACTGGCGTAATAAGGACATCAAATTGCGCAGTTTCGGATACAATCCGGAGTAAACAGAAATCTAAAGAGATACAACGCGAAATTTTAGGAGAAAAACTTTAGGAGAAAATATTGTGCTTGGATGATAAGCTGATAATCTATTTTTGATAACTAAGGTGCATGTTTGGAATATGCATTTTAAATATTGAATTTTTAAGGATATGTTTTAATTTTTATTTCCCAATAAGTTGTACAACTTATTGGGAAATAAAAATATACCATTACATTACAATCTTAAATGTTTGATTGTTAACTTTCACTAAATACATGCCAGGGTTTAATGAATATTCAGTTTTACTTTGAATGTTGTTTCTGATTATCAACTGACCATTAATGTTGTAAATAGAAACTTCTGACAGCTCTTCTACATTAATACAAATGCCATTTGGAGTTGTGTAAACCTTAAAATTACTTGTGATTTCTGTGATCGAATTTACATCTTCACTATATTCCAATATCCTTTTCATCAGCTCCGTTCGTTTTTCATTACCAACGATTGTTTCAAAAGGAATTCCCATCAGGATTATTTTACCTTTCTGATCGCTGTTGCCAAAATTTCCTGAATAGGCTATTCCTGCATAATTTACATTCGTAATTCCATTGTTATCAAGAACGTATCTTAGAAATCCTGTCGAGCCTTCTGTTGGAGCATACACATCAGGATATTGTACTGCAGTAGTTGTTCCATCAGCAAAATCAAAGCTAAAGTTATCGTTACCGAAGCCGGTGTCTTGAAGAATAATCGCGCTATGTGATTGTCCGGAGCCGGAACCTGGATTATCTGCAACATAAGAGGCTTTTAGGTAATCACTCATAAATTGTATCGACGCATTTGCACTAGCTGCCCGACCGATATCCCAACCGATCTCCGAACCGGATGTGAAAAGATTTCCTCCTGCTTCAAGGTAGCTTTTTATTTTGCTTTGTTCGGTTATATCGAAAGTACGATCAGCAGTGCTTTCTTCACCTAAAATCCAATCAACAAACGGATAGTCGTTGATATTGAGCAATCCAGCTATTACCGCGTCATTACTTGCCGATGCTATCGGCTTGTTATGTGATTTGAGGGCTTCAGCATGTTGTTTTACAAATGTACCGGTATTTCCTCCAACTCCACGATTAAAGCCCTCGACTAATAATGCAAAACTAGCATCGTTAGTTGGTGTTGCCGCTAGTTTTTTGGAAATGATAGCATCTCCATCAATATTGTAGGCTTTTACTGCAAAATAATACAGTTCGTTGGTGGTGAGTCCATTTATTACGGGATTGTCCGAATTGTATTCTACTGATTGTGTCAAACTATTTATATTAGTTCCATAATAAACCGTATAATTTTCATTAGTTTGAGCTGTAAGCAGCAAGCGAACAGAAGTTTCATCTTCAGGAAGTACTGCGAAAGATTTAACTTGAGTAGGAATGTTCGAAGTCCCTGTTACATACTCGGTTTGTATCATAGCTCCCGATTCGTTACTTATTAGTTTGTAAAGATTGGCATCACGTAAGATGTTTCGTACTTTTGCTAATTCACCGTCTATCATTATTTCCTGATTTACAATCCGTACGCCATGGCTATAATCTACATATTGATTGTCATGTGCTCCGCTGATAGACTGAATAGGATCCCCGTTCTGATAATGCCATCCGTAAATGTAGAGTTTGTTCTGATTGCTGGCTATATTATTGGAAATAATAATATCTTTTTTGTGTCCGGCAATGGCTGTGCTCAGGTTTTTACCAAATGTAAGCCGTTGTTCTTCTATTGTTGCGTTATGAGATTTAAAAACAGGTACCGTAATATTGGCATTATCCCATGCGATGGGTTGCGGATTCATTTTTATTTCGGCACTTTCCCATGCCATGTCTGAAATTTTACTGGTAGGTAAAGTAGCATTAAACAATGTCGCCAATCTTTGCGCCGTAGTCGGTAGCATCGGTATTCGGCAGAAATTATCGTCGGATCCAACGGCAAGGAAGTCAGGTAAAATATCCATTTCCACTACGCGATCTGTGCCAGAAACGTCTTTTACGGTTCGGGTAATGTGATTTACTTTTCGGAATGAATTCGGAATGTTACCGTTTGCTATTTGATTGTATATAGCTGCTTCACGTTCAGCCAGATTCATGTTAGTTATCTGATCCATAAATTCAGAACCTCCAATAGCGTCCTTCTGACGTGGTGGTATGCGCAAGATATGTGGATACACTGTTTTGCTTTGAACGTAAGAGTCATAGGCGTGTGTTCCCCAAAATGTATAACCAGAACCTTCCTTCGCTGTACCCGAGAGAAGTGCTTGAGCGTATCCGTTTCTTTCAACTAATACAGTATGGTAAATTGCTTTCGAAGGATTTGTTTTTAGAATGAATTGAATTCGGTTGTTATCAGTATAATATTTTTCAAAATCGCCATCTTCATCTACCGTCCAATTGAAATTGGTTAAATTATCTCTTAGGTAACGATACATAACTCTGCTACGATACCATGTGCCTCCTGTGGGCGATACGATTGGTTCGCCATTCAATAAAGCAACACTATCATTATAGCATATAACAGATAGATGATTTTCATTTGAAGCTTCAAGCCAACGTTTTAGCTTTGACCCATATTGTGTGTCGCTCCAATTATAGTTACTATCGAGGAAGGAAATTCTTTTTACATAACTTGGTATGTCAGTAACAGCATCAATAAAACCAAAAGTGTGATTGCCTCCGCCGCTATGTCCACTTAAGACTACATAAGGATTATAATCTTCAAATAGTTCGAGAATGCTTTCTGTACATTCTTTGATGATAAGATCGCCTCCTGTTGTGGCTCCACGCCATGTTCCCCATGATAGTTGTGGAGTCTCCATATAGATAGTAACAAGGTTAAATTCAGGGTTTTGTGCACGTATAAAGCGAGTTTGAGCTCCTATGTGTTGAATAGAATAATGCCAATCTTCCTCTGGAGTTATCTGTTTACCTATTGTCCAATCCGTAGAATTGCCATTAGGTAAACCATAAAAAACCAATGCTGTAGGAAGATCTGGATCAAATTCGTAAACAGGAGGTGCATTAATTTCAACTCTGATACCTTGTTTGTAAGTATATGCTAACAGCTGTTCGTTGAAATAAGGACTTATCACAAAACTAGGCAATTCAACTCCACCACCTGGAATTGCTTCATTAGTTGTACGCACCATTGTTTCATTGGACGTTTCTGAAATGAAATTCCCATCTTTAGCCGCTACTGTATAGTAATAATTAGTGGCAGATATAAGTCCGGTTGTAATGTTATGACTCAATTCATTCACTTCTTCATCCTGAACAATATAGTTTGTTGGTGATTTGGTATAAATGTTCAATAGATATGATGTTGCATTTGGTGATTCAGACCAATTCGCCGTAAAGCCCTCATGTGTAACATTAGTTGCTTTTGTCGTAACAGGAGTCGTAATAATAGGTACTAAGGGCATATCGGCTCCTACGTATGTGTTTTCTTCGCGGGCGTCGCCATCGATGTCGAATAAAACATCTGACAAACGAGGCAGCATAAGTTCCGCTTTGTTAATCATGGTTTTAGCTAAATGCAAATCACCAGAAAGGGCATCTTCAAAATTGATGATTTGATTGAATGAGTTTGTCTCTTGTCCTGATGCTGTCTGGTAAGCTGCTAAACTTGTGATAGTTCCATCATAAGTGGCTTTGTTATTAGAATCATCTATATAAAAACAGTTGTAATTACTACTGCTAGCGTTTCCTGTAATAAAACTGTTGACTACATTTTTTTCTTGTGAAACAAAAATATTATTCAGCAATGAAGCTTCTACGCTTGATTTAATATTTACGGCGGTATAAACAGCAGCATTATTTTCCATGTCGTTCAAAAGGAAAGTATTATGCGCTGCATAAGTCGGTGATTGAATGTCGATTCCTATATATGTAGAGTTTTCACTATTTCCTATTTGTGAAAAACCGGTAAAAAAGTTATTAGTGATATTCCATTTTGCAGAAGCTCCATTCGTAACAATCGAACTTAAACCATATCCTGCTGTTATATTCGCACTTTCCATGAGGATAAATTGGTTCGCATCAACGCTAATATTACCAGTCAGATTTCCAAAGCCAGATAAAGCAGTACTGAGGAATCCATCACTGTTTTGCGATATATAAAACTTGTTTCTATTTATAACGACTCCATTCATATATCCTACAGTAATAGCTCGATAACTCGTATGAAATATATTGTTGCTTATAGTGATGCCTGACATTACAGCCGTTCCACTTGCTGTGTTTAAATCGCAGGAAATACCAAAAGAAGCCGATCCAGTTTTGTTTGTAATTTCACAACCATCAATATTTATGTTCGAAGGCCAGTTTTCGTTGTTGTTACGTAGGCAAATCGCATAATTATTGTTCGTTGTTGTAATATTAGCTCCGTTTTTAATAATAAGGTTTTTAAAGGATATGTTTTTGGATGAGCCAAATATCGTGATTGGATGCGAGCTTTCTGAAACTGTTGGTGCTGTTTCTATACAGAGACGAGCTGTAGAAAAACCATGAGCACTACCGCTAATGATTATGTTTTCGGCAGCTGATATAGCTGTTGCTTTTGTGATGTCATTTACGCCGAATACTATCGCTCCGGCTATACCATCGTTAGGCGTGGTTGAGGTAAAAGTAATAGTGCGTGTTTCATCTTTATCCGGAAGGATGGTTAGTTTATAAGGATTAAAATCTATTCCGATTGCAAGATTGCTTGTTTCTGTAATATCCGAAACGATTTCTAATGTGATGTCGCCTTGTATTTCTGTTTTGCGAGTAGTCAGATCGGATATTGCCTCACTTAAAGTATTGTAAATTCCTCCTGTCCCGACAGTATATGTTCCGGCTAATACATTGTCATCGGACAAACGGTAACACGCTATTCCATTATTGGTTCCAAGTATATAAATATAAGCGCCATCATTTTTGACTTCGGCACAGATTGGTACCGAATTGGCAGCATTTGCAGATGTTCCTAAAGCTGAAGTGCTAAAAGACAGTTCTGCATTATCAACACCATTTGTAATGTCAAATAATTTAAGTAATCCGTTGACAGTTCCTGCTGCTGATGCAAAGTATTTTTTATTTCCAAACTCGAAATATGCTGCGCCAACACCTGCAGTTCCCGGATTTACCGTTCCGAACTGTGAGGATGATAAACTCCAAGTGTCATTGGTTTTTGTGAAAAACTTGGTGACCATGCTGGATGCCATCACGTAGAAATTTTCAGCATCTATAAAACCGGCAGATGTCGCAACTCCATTAGTGTTGTCTATTTTAATCGGAGAATTGGCGTTAGTAATCACACCTTGAGTGATAGTGAAAATTAGTATTTCTTTTCCACCTTTAGTGCCACCGGCGGCATAAGATACAGGAGCGATAATAATTCCCTCATCCATTGTTCCATAACATGCCCAACCATCAAAACGCCCACCATCAGGATCGCTTACATTAGAAGACGGTGAGATAAGAAAGCTGCTAGCTGCTCCGGTTTCGAGATTTACTTTCTGAATAGATAGATTCTTTTCAGCAGCATTGCTGATTAAGATATTTCCGTCGCTTAGTATGCCTATGTTATTTCCTTTTAAAGTTCCACTAGACAGACCGGTTAAGTTAATTGTATTAGCAATTGAGCCGTCGGAAGTGTTTATGATTACGATTTTGTTACCGCCATTTCGACTGGCTACATAAAGTTTTCCGTCATAAAGAGACATGGAACGTTCTGTTGTATTTCCAATCCATGCAGGTAGGGTTGAACGTGAGTTTGAAAATTCCCATACTCGTTCAAATTTTAGCTCGGAATACAAATTTGATAAACAGAACAACACACTTAGTAAAATAATACAAGATTTTTTCATAATGATTTGTTTTTCTTAAGGTCAAAAAAATATATATAGTAATGGCTAAAAATGCGATTGTTTAATCTCTATGAAGATATCTAAATTTTTCATAAAATGGTAAATGTACAAATAAATTTATTGAAATACAAATACTTGAATTCATGTTGTATACATATTCAATATTTCATTCCTCCTTTTCTTTAAAATTCCGTATCTTTGTGGCTTATTTTCGAAAATCGAAAAAACGGCATTAATAATTAGAAAAATTAGGAAAAGGAATTATCATGAATATATCCTACAATTGGTTAAAGCAATATATTAACCTTGACGTCGAAGCGGTTGAATTGGGGAAAATCTTAACTTCTATCGGATTAGAAGTTGGCACGGTTGAAGAAGTGCAAAGCGTCAAAGGCGGTTTGGAGGGTTTGGTTATCGGCGAAGTGCTCACTTGCGTTGATCACGAAAACTCCGACCATCTGCATGTGACCACTGTTAATGTTGGAGGCGACGAAGCTTTGCAAATTGTTTGTGGTGCGCCAAATGTTGCCGCCGGACAAAAAGTGGTGGTAGCAACTATTGGCACGAAACTTTATTCGGGTGACGAAACATTTACTATTAAGCGTTCAAAAATTCGTGGCGTGGAATCATTCGGAATGATTTGCGCTGAAGATGAAATCGGCATTGGAACAAGCCACGACGGGATTATTGTGCTTCCAGCCGAAGCTAAGATTGGAACATTGGCAAAAGATTATTACAATATAAAAAATGATACGCTGATTGAAGTTGATATTACGCCTAACCGTGCCGACGCGGCTTCGCATTATGGTGTGGCGCGCGATTTAGCAGCTTATTATTCTTTCCGTAATCCGGCTATAAAGTTGACAAAACCTTCGGTTGAAGCGTTCACGGTTCAGAATCGCGATTTGAACATTCCCATAAAAGTGGAAAATCCCAAAGCTTGTCCGCGTTATTCAGGAGTGACAATTTCGAATGTAAAGGTAGGCGAATCGCCCGATTGGCTGAAAAATTATTTGTTGGTTATCGGACTTCGTCCAATTAATAATGTGGTGGATATTACCAATTATGTGTTGCACGAATTGGGGCAGCCTCTTCATGCTTTCGATGCCGATAAAATTTCTTCGAAAGAAGTGCGCGTAAAAACATTAGCTGAAGGAACAAAATTCACTACGCTCGATGGCGTTGAACGTAAATTGTCTGCCGACGATTTGATGATTTGCAACGGCGATACGCCGATGTGCATCGGAGGTGTGTTTGGCGGCTTAGATTCGGGAGTTAACGAAACGACAAAAAATATTTTTCTCGAATCGGCTTATTTTAATCCTGTTAGCGTTCGTAAAACCGCGCGCCGTCACGGTTTGAATACCGATTCATCTTTCCGCTTCGAGCGTGGTTGCGATCCTTCGAATACGGTTTACGCGCTGAAACGTGCCGCTTTACTTATTCAAGAATTGACAGGCGGAACAATATCAAGCGATATAATTGACATCTATCCCGAAGAGGTAAAGAATTTTGAAGTAGCACTTTCACTCGAAAAAGTAACTTCTCTTATCGGCAAGGAAATCGCTAAGGAGACTATCGAAACAATATTTAAAGCATTAGAAATAAAGATACTTGCTGAAAAAGACGGTGTTTATAATTTGCAAGTCCCTGCTTATCGTGTTGATGTGCAGCGAGATGTTGATGTGATTGAGGACATTCTCCGTCTTTACGGTTACAATCAGGTAGAAATCGGAGCTTCGATAAAATCGACGCTTAGTTATTCGACAAAGCCCGACAGCTATAAAT
>DAIOHI010000011.1:0-18312 GCA_036744815.1 Paludibacteraceae bacterium | reverse complement strand
ACACGAAGAAAATTTCGGACATTTGTACGATATAAAAACGGAATTGAATTTAGAAGACATAGATAAACAACAATTTTATATCACATTGCAGAAAGAAATTAGTAAACTTGACACTGAAATACGGACTCTCTTTAATTTACGTTTTGTAGAAGAAATGAACGTAAGAGAAATCGCCGAAATTTTGGAATGTCCTGAAGGAACAGTAAAATCGCGGTTGTTTTACCTGACAAAACATCTTGCGAAAAAATTATTTATTTTTAAATCCGAATTAAATTGATATATAAATCAAGAACATGGATAAAAACTTAGAAAAGATTGAAGAAATTCTATCTAAAACGATTCGCGAACAGAAGACAGAAGAAATTACTCCTTCCGAAAGTATAAAAAACAGATTAGACGAAGCCTTGAAAGCAAAGAAGTTCAAGCCTTCATTTTTCATGAGACAGATTCCTGTTTATCAAGCAGCTGTCGCTATCGCAGTGCTTGTTATAGTAATAGGGATAAGTTTCTTACGTCCTGAGTCGCCTCCGGAAATTATTCACAACACAACGGAGATCATAAAATACGTCGATCGCCCTGTAACACAAATTGAGTATATAAAAGTACCGGTTATACAATACGTTACAAAAGAAAAAGAGGAAAACGAAGAAGAACAAATTGCAGTTATCGAAGACACGGACGCCTATCAAGGAATCAGCATAGCGAACGATACAATGCTTCAAAAAATGCTGGTAACAATTTATTAGAGAAGCAGAAGGATGGATATCAACAAAGAGACTAAAGAATTTATCAAAGAAAATGCCGATAAAGATGTTCGTGATTTAGCGCTACAAGCCGGTAAAGATTCGAATATTGATATGCCTTTTGCTTTGAGACAAATCGAAGGACGGCAAAAAATACGCTTGAAAATTCCGAGTTTTTATGTCGAAGATGAACTGATTTATCCTCTTCGTTTATCTTTGGAGCAAGCTTCGTCGGAAATTACCGCTCAATATAAATCCTCTTTATGCGAAGGCAAAGTACTGGCAGACTTAACCGGCGGCTTTGGAATTGATAGTTTTTTCCTTTCATCGCGTTTCGAACAAGCTTATTATGTAGAACGAAACGAGGAATTGTGCCAAATTGCAGAGCATAACTTCCGATTGATGAATAAATCGCAAATAAAAGTCGTTTGCGGAGATGGACTTTCATTTTTGACTGATATCCAAAAAGAATTCGACTGGATATACATTGATCCTGCACGACGCGATAAAACAGGAAAAAAAAGTGTTTTGCTTGCCGACTGCGAACCCGATATAAGCAAAATCTATCCCCAATTGCTATCGAAAGCAAAGCAAGTACTAATTAAGCTTTCGCCTATGATAGACATCACATCGGTATTGCAGGACATTCCACAAGTGAGTCAAGTACATATAATAGCCGTTGACAACGAGTGCAAGGAGGTTTTATTCGTATTGGATAGCAATAAGACAGAGCCTATTTGCATTCACACACGAAACTTCGTCAAGTCTGATTCCGTCCAAATTTTCGATTACGGGTTGGATGACGAAAGAAACTCTTCCGCTCAATTTACGGCAAATCCGCAGAAATATTTATACGAGCCTAATGCCGCTATTATGAAAAGTGCGGCATTTAAACTAATCAGCTCACGTTACGGGCTTGCAAAATTGCACAAAAATACGCATCTTTACAGCTCGGATAAATTGATTGCGGATTTTCCCGGACGAATATTTGAAATCCTATCTCTGTGGGGAAACTCGAAACAAGAATGGAAAAGCCGTTTAAAAACCTTGTCGAAAGCGAATATCACTGTGCGAAACTATCCGTTGAGTGCTGACGAATTGCGAAAAAAGCTTAAATTAAAAGACGGCGGTGACATATTTCTATTTGCTTGTACGTTAATAAATGAAAGCAAAACAATCGTTGAATGTAGAAAAGTAATTGTTTAGATATAAAAATTTATCCTCTGTTTCGAAATAATACTTATCAAAACTCTTAATATATTTACGTATGAAAAAGATATTATTTTTTCTTATCGCAGTAGTTTTTGTTGCCACATCTTGCGAAGGACCAATGGGACCCGAAGGACCAGCTGGACCGAGTGGAAGTTTGAATAGATATGTTTATGATTATGAGGTCAGATCGGTAGATTGGAGTGCTGCTGTTGATAATAATGATTTATTTCTTCATTATCAATGCTTTTTTAATGAAACTGATTTGACACCAAACATCTATAACAATGGAGTTCTTGTTGCTTACTTAGAGGTAAAAGAAGGTGATAACTATGTACAAAAACCCTTACCTTATGAAATTGTAATTGAAGATTCAAACGGAATGTACACACAAACTATTGATTTCGATTACTCTACAGGTTCGATTGGATTTTATGTAAAAAACAGTAAGTTTATTGAGGACAAACCAGGAACAATGCTTTTTAGAGTCGTTTTTTTGTGGTAAATAAAACGACATAAAAACATATAACAATAACTAAGGAAACTTATCTCATATGAGAAAAGCATATTTTTTATTATTTGCCATTATTACTTTCGTAGCTTGTGAAGAGCCGACATTGGATTTGGGCAACAAAGCTATTCGTTACTTTACCGTATCTTCGAGCGATTGGCAGTACATGGATGATCAATCCGGACTAAATAATTATTATATGTATTCCTTCCCATATTCGAAGTTAGAACAATACATTTGCGACGAAGGCTCAGTTCAAGCATATTTAAAGTCAGGAGAATATCAGCAAGCGTTACCCATTGTGCGCCATCATGAAAACAGTAGAGCACAATGGACTACTACTACCGACTACGAATATAGACCTGGTGAAATAACCTTTTTCGTAACCAACTCTGACTTTATTGACGAACGTCCGGAGAGCATGACTTTTCGAGTGGTACTGATGTGGTAATCCTAAGGTGAATACATCGTATTTCTTTCCGTTTCCCTATAAAATACCTACCTTTGCAGTGGGTATTTTTTTAAGGAATAAATTATGACTAAAGCTATTTTTTTTGATATCGACGGAACTTTAGTAAGTTTTAAAACGCATAAAGTTGCTGATTCGTCGAAAAGAGCGCTTCGAAAATTACGAGAAAAGGGGATCAAGACATTTATCGCTACAGGGCGGCATCTGCTTGCGATCAACATGCTCGAAGATTTGGAATTCGACGGATACGTTACCATAAACGGTGGATTCTGTTTGAAAGGTAAGGAGCAAATTATTTATAAAAAAGTGATTGAAAAGACAGATATTCAATCCCTAATTGATTATTTGGAAACAAAAGAAAACTTCCCTGTAATGTTCGTACACGAGAAGGAAATATTTATAAATTATTTCGACGACGATGTACACAAGATACTGCAACTTCTCAATTTCCCGGCTCCACCTGTTAAGCCGATTTCTGAAGCACTGAAAAGCGACGTATTTCAGGTTATCGCCTTCTTTCGCGAAGACTCCGAAGAACGTATCATGCCTTTTTTACCTAACTGCGAAACCACACGATGGAATCCTCTCTTTACTGATATTGTTCCGAAAGGGAGCAGCAAGCAGATTGGAATTGATAAAACTATTGAGCATTTCGGCATCAATTTAAGCGAAACAATGGCTTTTGGCGACGGAGGAAATGATATGAGCATGTTGCGCCATGTGAAAATCGGAATTGCGATGGATAATGCGAAGGACGAAGTGAAGCAAACTGCCGATTACGTTACCACTTCGGTGGACGACGACGGAATTTACAACGCGCTGCAACATTTCGGATTAATTGACTAAAAGGCTGCTATATCCTTCTTTTCGATTTCGACAGAATTAATAGGATTAACGCATAAAAGAAGAAACGCATTTGCAATGAATAAAAACATTATAAGACTGCAACAGGAAAAGAAGCCCGCTCTATTCTTTTGTCTGATAATGGACGCGATAGGCTGTGCTACATATCTGTTCCCAATTTGGGGCGAATGGGGCGATTTGCTGTGGGCACCGGTTTCAGCCTATGTTTTTTACCGGACTTTCTCCGGAAAAGTGGGCAAAGTAGGAAGCTTTATAAACCTTATTGAAGAAGCTTTACCTTTTCTTGATTTCATTCCCACATTTACCTTGGGCTATCTGTATGTTCGGTTTCGGGGCGAGAAAGCCCGCTTTGATTCGAATTAAACGCTCATCTAACAACATTTTATAAAAAAATGAAAGCATTATACATACAAGCTTTTATTCATGTACCTTACGAAGGTTTGGGTTGCATTGGCAAATGGATACTCGAACGCAAGCATGCCGTTGATTACACGCTGTTTTACGAAGCCAATCCGAGACTGCCGGAGCTTGACGATATTGACTGCCTGATTATAATGGGAGGTCCGATGAGCGTGCACGACGAAGAACTTTATCCTTGGCTGAAAGAAGAAAAAGCCTTTGTACGAAAAGCCATTGACGCAGGAAAAACAGTTTTAGGTATTTGCCTTGGCGCACAAATTATAGCCGAAGCGCTTGGTGCCAAAGTATTCCGTGCAAAACAAAAAGAAATAGGATGGTTTAACATCAACCTGACGCCGGAAGCTCAAAACATCGCGCCATTCGATAGTTTTGGAAAAAGACTGAAGGTGTTCCATTTTCATGGAGAAACTTTCGATTTGCCGGAAGGAAGCCAACATCTGTATTATTCGGATATTTGCCCCAATCAGGCATTTAGCTACAAAGAGCGAGTAATAGGGCTGCAATTTCATTTCGAAGTAACATGGAATTCGGCGCAAATAATGCTCGAAAACAACAAACAGGAATTTGTCAATTCCAAATCAGATAGCATACAGTCGATTAAAGATATTCTTGCCGAAAAAGATAATGTAACAACAAACAACGAACGGATGTTTGAATTGCTGGATTATCTATCCCAAAACAATTATTGACTCTGTTGCACGACGGAGAAGTCAAACAAGATGCGTAAGCATTCCGTTGCTCGACGGAGAGGACAAACAGAATGTGCAAGCATTCCGTTACACAACGGAGAGGACAAACAAGATGTGCAAGCATTCCGTTGCACAACAGAGAGGGCAAACAAAATGCGCAAGCTTTCCGTTGCTCGACAGAAAGGTCAAACAAGATGCGCAAGCTTTCCGTTGCACAACAGAGAAGTCAAACAAGATGTGCAAGCATTCCGTTGCACAACAGAGAGGTCAATAAAAAGAAATGTAGCTTTTTATCTCTTATTCGATTACCTTTAGAGTAGAGGCGAAAACAAACGCATAAAAGATTCTATTGCACGTTTCCACGAAGGGCGTTTAATCCATTCGTCGTAGAAAATTTCCTTACAGCCCTCCATATCTTTCAAAAATATCGCTTTATTTTCTTTCGCGAGATTCTCATCGTAAAGGTAGCTGTTTATTTCAAAGCTCGATTCAAAGCTGCGGAAATCCATATTTACAGAACCTATTACCGACAAATAGTCATCGGAAACAATGGTTTTTGCATGTATAAATTTTGTTTCATGTTCAAAAATCCGCATTCCGGCAGCCAACAAATGCTTATAATAGGAGCGCGCCGCCGGATCGACATAAGGCGAATCCGAACGTTTGGATACCATCAAACGAACATCGACGCCCGATAATGCCGCCGATTGAAGAGCTTGAAAAAGAGGCTCGGGAGGTAGAAAATAGGGTGTTTGAATGTAAACATAATCATGCGAACAAATAACAGCCTGCACTGTGGACAACAGTATATTAGGAAAAATGGAAGAAGGTCCTCCCGATGAAATTTGAAGGAGGTTTTCGGAGTATATTTTCGGCTCGGCTTTAAAATACGGTTTTAAATCATCGACATGAGTTTCGCCTGTGGAATACCAATCCATTAAAAAATTGGTCTGCAAACCGTAAACTCCCTGTCCTTTTATACGCAGATGCGTGTCGCGCCAATTTTCCGACAAGTATTCATTGCCCACATTCATTCCTCCGATATAACCTATTTCGCCGTCAATTACCACCACTTTACGATGATTGCGGTAATTAATCCGGCTTTTAAAACGCGGAAAACGTATTTTCATAAAGGGCTCGACAACCACTCCGGTCTTGCGCATTTCGTAATAGAATCGGGATGGAACACTGATGTTGGCAACGTTTTCGTACAAAAAGCGTACTTCGATACCTTCCGCTGCCTTACGCATCAATATCTCTTTTATTTTCTGCCCGGCTTCGTCGTTGTTGAACAAAAAATATTCGATATGAATATGATGATGAGCTGCCTCCAAGTCTTCTATCAAAGCATCGAACTTTGCTTTTCCATCGGTAAATATCTTTACTTCGCTTCCGTGAAGCAGCCATGAATTATCGCTTCTTTCCAGCAAATTTACAAGCGTCGAATACTTTTCAGGAATTTTACTTTTGTTATCTTTTATCTGATCGATTAAAGCTTTGAAAGATACGTTTTGCGAATAGCGGTAATAATTTTCGTAGCTGTGCCGCTGCTTACGATTGTCCTGACCAAAGAAATAGAAGAGCACAATACCTACTGCCGGAGCAAAAATGAGGACAAGCACCCAAGTGAGGGTTCGTATCGGATTTCTATTTTCAGAAATAACAACAACAATGGTTCCGATAACGGTTAATCCGTAAATAATCGAAAGAATTAATTGAAAGGTAGACATGTTGATTTCATATTTTATCCACCGAGCCGTGGATAGGTTTTCAAATTATATGCCGACAAATCAAGAAAAGAGAAAAACTACTTCAAAAGCTCCACCGCGTTTTGTATGGCAGCTTCCGTAATATGACTTCCGCTCAGCATCTGCGCTATTTCTCTGACGCGATCATCGTTTTCGATAGATTCTATCTGCGTTTGCACCTGATCGCCGCTTTCTTTTTTAAACACTTTGTAATGTCGCTTACCTTTGGCTGCAATCTGCGGTAAGTGCGTAATGGAAATTACCTGCATTCCGCCCGAAGCCATATCCTTCATTATTTTGCCCATGCGGTCGGCAATATCTCCCGAAACTCCCGTGTCGATCTCATCGAAAATAATGGTCGGAAGCTTTGTCTTTCCGGCAATCAGCGACTTTATCGAAAGCATTAAGCGGGAAATTTCTCCACCTGAAGCAATTTGCGAAATAGCTTCAGGCTTTCTGTTTTTATTTGCCGAAAACAGGAATTGAATCTCGTCTTTCCCATCGGAAGTGAAATCGGTCGAAGGCAATACACTTGTTTCAAATTGCACATTGGGCATTCCCAATTTCGAGAGTAAATCTTCGAGTTGCTGCTTGATGGGCGCGCATACTTTCTTACGCGACTCGGAAAGTTTATTAGCCGAAGCCTGCAACAACTCATAAGCTTTTGCCAATTGTTTTTTCAATGCGGCAATTTCTTCATCGAAAGAATCAATTTGTTGTAATCGTTCGGCGTAAGTACTCCTTAGCGTCATCAATTCCTCAACGGAGGAAAGCTTGTGTTTTTTGAATAATCCGTAAACTTCGTTAAGTCTATTTTCGATCCATTCCAACCTCGAAGGATTGAACTCCACTCGCTCGCCAAGCGAATAAGCTTCGTCGGCAATGTCCTTCAGATCGATGTATATTGTTTGTATTCGCTCGTAAATACTTTCTCCATCGGGAAGATATTGCTTTATTTTTGAGACTGCCAATGAAACTTCTTTAATAAGCGGCAAGGCTGTATTTTCCTCATTCGTAAGTTGGTGGATTCTGCCCAATTCCGTTTTTATCTCTTCAGCATGAGTCAAAGTTTCGAGTTCTTGCTCCAAATCTTCCTGTTCGCCTTCTTTCAAGTCCATATCAGAAAGTTGCTGATATTGAAATTGTATATAGTCGTAATCCGCCTTCGATTTTTCAGCTATTTCTATCAACTTAGTCAATTCACTACTCAGTTTTTTCCATGCGCTGTAATCCTTTTTGTAAGCAAGCAAAACATCCTCGTTCCGGGCAAGAAGATCAACAACATTACGCTGATAATCGTCTTTCCCCAACAATAAATTTTCGTGCTGCGAATGTATGTCGATCAAGCTTTCGCTAAGCTGACGCAACAATCCCAAACTGACGGGAGTGTCGTTTATAAATGCCCTCGATTTTCCTGAAGAAGTAAGTTCGCGCCGTATCGTACAGTTATCCTCGTCGTAATCCAATTCATTTTCTTCGAAAAATTCTTCGAGACGATAATTTTTGATATCAAAAACTGTCTCTACAATACACTTTTCCTCTCCTTGTTTAATGCTTTTTGAGTCCGCACGCTGCCCCGTCACAAGCGATAAGGCTCCAAGTATAATCGATTTTCCCGCGCCGGTTTCTCCCGTTATAACAGAAAAACCCGACTCGAAGTTAATATCAAGCCTGTCTATTAATGCGTAATTGGATATATGTAAGGATTTCAGCATTCGAGTTAATTATAATTGCTAAGGCAAAGATACAACACAAAACAGAAGAAAAAAATAGAATAAATAGCAAAACAAAGGAAAATTCACTAAGGATTTTGCAGGAAAAATTTGTTCTAATAAAATTGAAATGAAGTATTGAATAAAGAAGATAATAATTAAACTATCTTGTATTTTTAAGAGTAAATAACAAGCAGGTAGTATTTTATTAAAGGAAATATATCTATTTTTGCAAGTTCGCAAAGGAATGCATATCTATTTGCCTTTCTTTCCGATATTTTTAGAAAATTCATTTAACACTAAACCAAAACAATTAATGAAAAGAATTTTATTTTTTCTTACCTGCATTTCATTTTGCACATACGCATTATCACAACACAATCTTTATTTTCTACATGATTACAATGGTGGCAGTGTAGCCAACATTTCTTCCGACGGAAAACTAGTATTAGGAAATAAGGCGGCAAATAATATCGGAGAAGCTTTCTTGTGGAAAGTTGAAACCCAAACGGCAGAAGCCATTAGCGGAATCAGCGAAGTGTATCAGGTATCGAACAATGGCATTGTTGTCGGAAACTTTGAAGATGGTATGGACATATACGAAGAGACCGTTTATTCGGGTGGATATTACAAAAACGGAGAATGGCACAGAGTCAATCCTATTCCCGGTTTCGTAATAGAAAGCCATGAACATACATCCAAAATTCGCGGAGTTTCTGTTGACGGTAATATACTTGGGGGATATGCGCATAAAATATCAGCTTCCGACATTGTGCAAGTTCCTACTGTATGGAAAAACAGTAATTTTGAAAAGAACTTTATCGAAAGCAGCGGTACCATTCTGTGTGTTTCGGCAGATGGAAGCCTTTTCGGAGGATCTCTTCGAAGCGAAAATCTTCAAACTCTTCCTGTTATTTTTTCCGAAAACAGCATTGACACAATAAAGATAAATGGTGAACTAAAAAATGGTGAGGTCAAATTTATAAGCTCAAACAATAGATATGCTGCTGTCAGAATCGATGCGCAAGCAGCTATTTATGAGATTCCCACCAAGACACTGACCGTTGTCGGAAAACATGACGGTTCAATGCAATCTTATGCAACTTCCGTTTCCGACAATGGAATCCTTTTAGGCTACAGCATATGGTGGATGGGCTCCAATCCTAATCAGGCTTTTATTTATAGTCCACAATTTGGATTTAAAGATCTTGACATCTATGCACGCAAAACACTAACAGACATTGACTTGTCTGATCTTATCGGCTTTCGTCAAGCAATATCTATTTCTGCTGACGGGAACTCTATTGTAGGATTGGCTCAAACAAAAATCAGCAGCCTTGTTCCTTGGGTTTTAGTGTTGGATCCCAGCTTGATGAGTTCATGCGAACGACCAACGAACGTTACTGTAAATGTTGTAGAAAATACACGTGTTAATATAACTTGGAATGTTCCTGCCTCAAATACGGAGAATTCCGGTATGACTGTAGAAGGATATAACATCTATAGAAATGACGAAAAAATCAACACTTCATTAATTACCAACCTAAACTTCACGGATGAAAATCCAAATGCCGGCTATCCTAAGTATTCCGTTTCGGCATTATGGAGCAATTTGTGCGAATCGTCAGGTTCCGATCCTATCGAAGCTATGGTGGTCGATAATTACAACATTCCTTTTATCGAAGTGTTTGAAACACCGGAATACAGAACTAATTTTTGGACTTTGGAAAATGGAGAGAATTCTCATTGGATAAAAAACCACAATCCCTACGAAGGTCTGCTTCCTTACTGCATATATTATCAATCACAACAAAATGAAGAATATTCAGATGCTCTTGTTTCAAAAAAATTAGACGCGACTCATATAAACGACCTTGAACTTTCCTATACCATTTCGGCTACTTCGAGTAACGATGTGAAAGATAAAATGAGTGTTGAAGTATTTGATGGAAACACATGGCATACAGTAAAAACTTACGATAAAAATGACAATGTTGGAAATTGGAAATTCGAAAAAGTGGATATTGCCGCTATTTCCGAAGGAAAAATAATTAACATCCGCTTTAGAGCACATAGCACAGGAAACAACATCATAGGATATTGGTATCTTGATAACATTAAAGTTTACAGTAAAGCCGAAGAAATAATATACAACGAAGCTTATAATATATTTGCTGCGAAAGCGGAAAGCGACAATACTTTCATTCGCTGGACAGCACCAAGCGGAACAGCAACACTTTCTTATCTAAACAGCACTTGGGTGTCTCCAACCGTAGGAAACGAAGGCGCGACCTTTATCGCCGCCAATTCATTCACGAAAGATGAAATTGCCGGTTATGCCGACCATAAGTTTGATGAGATTAAATTCTATTCGCATCAGCAAAGTGAAATATATCCAGCCCAATATAAGTTGGTTATATTCGAAAATAACGAATTGGTATATGACGAAATTCTTAGCGATGTAGTAAAAGGCTGGAATCTAAAAAAACTGAAGACAAATTACATAATAAATCCTGAAAAGTCCTTTAAATTTGGACTTGAAATGATACATGAAGTTGACGACGCTCCCATTGCAATCGACCAATATGGACCGGTAAGAGCAGGAAAAGGAAATCTTTACTCTGAAGATAATGGAAAAACATGGCAGCAACTACCAGCTAGTTTCAATGGAAACTGGGCAATGATAGCTTTGTTAAAAAAAGCAGATGTAACAGCAGAAGATAGTCCGACGCTTATTGGTTATAATATCTATAGGGATAATAATCTTCTTAATACGCAATACGACAACGGAGGACTCAGCTATTTCTACGATGACAATACCAATAAAGCCAATCATTGTTATAATGTCGAGATAGTTTACGATCAAGGATATATTTCTAAAAAATCGAATGATGCTTGCTCTCCTACGCTATGTACGTTGACATGGGATAAAAGCATCGGCACATGGGAGAATAATAATACTTGTAAGCTATTATACAATTCCGAAGCTCAAGGCATTAGTGCCCTTACTACGCCGGAATCTTTGCAAGGCGATATAAAATACGAATATATCGGCATAGAGGGTACCAACTATGAAGCAACTGACCAACAACCAAGCGACATAGGAAATTACTCCGTAAAAGCATACATTAATGCAGCAGGATATAATAGTGCCGAAATCACAGCTAAGTTGATTATTTGGGATGGCTTGGATGTTGAAGGTATAAATCAGAATAACCTATCCGTTTATCCAAATCCGGCAAATGATGTTGTAAACATCAAAGGAGAATTTACCGAAGTATCGCTAATCAACTCTTTAGGAAATCTTATTTTTACGACGAAAAATAAGACAATCGATCTGAGCACAATTCCCGCAGGAATGTATATTCTGAAAATCGACAGTGTAAATGGCAGTGTCAATAAAAAGCTCTACGTTAAAAAGTAAGCAATGCTGATTTGATATAACAAAAACCGCTCAATTAATTGAGCGGTTTTTTTATTTATCTAAAAACAACATTTATTGTTTTCAAATTTCCTCCGTTACGAAATTTTTTCTATTTCTTCTTGAAGGTCAATTTCATTTCCTTTCTTATCGTAAAATTTATACTGCAAAAAGCCAAGACGTTGCGAAGCGATTACTTTACAGCCTTTTCCGAAGCGGCGTCGCCATTTCCACTTGACGGAGAATAATCCTTTGGAAATATAAGCATCGACATAAGGATGTATGTGTAACACAAATTCTTTTGTTTTCAATTTGTTTACCAAATAGTCGATTTTTCCTTCCAATTGATCTGTAAACAGAATTGACGAGCGTATATGTCCTTTTCCAAAGCAGGTCGGACAGGTTTCCTCTATTTCGACATGAGCGATCGGACGTACGCGTTGCCGCGTTATTTGCATCAATCCGAATTTGCTTACCGGCAGAATGTTGTGCTTGGCTCTATCGGTCGACATAGCCTCGCGCATCCTTTCGTAGAGTTTCTGACGATGATCAACTTCGTGCATATCGATAAAATCGATCACAATAATACCGCCCATATCGCGCAATCGGAGTTGTCGAGCTATTTCGTCGGCAGCAGCCAGATTTACGTCAAAAGCATTTCCCTCTTGTCCGCTTCCGCCTTTCGATGCCCGATTTCCGCTGTTCACATCTATCACGTGCAATGCTTCGGTATGTTCAATAATCAGATAAGCTCCGTTTTTAAACGATACAGTTTTACCAAAAGCCGATTTTACTTGTTTCGTAATATTAAAGGCATCGAATATAGGTTGGTCGCCTTTGTATTGCTTGACAATGTTTTTCTGTTCGGGTGCGATCAGTTCTATGTAATCACGTACCTCGGTAAAAACGTTGGGATCATTTACGTAAATTTGTTTAAAATCGGAGTTGAATAAGTCTCTGATTATTCCACCCGTACGGCTCATTTCCTCTAAAATGAGCGAAATTCCTTTTGAACGCTGGATATTGGCAACAGTATCTTCCCAGCGCTTCACCAAAATTTTCAGTTCATTATCCAACTCAGCCACTTTTTTATCTTCAGCAACGGTGCGGATAATAACGCCAAATCCTTTGGGTTTAATACTTTGAATTAATTGTCTCAGACGGAGTCGCTCCTCCTCTGTCTTAATTTTTTGTGAAACCGAAACTTTATCTGAAAATGGCATTAAAACCAAAAATCGTCCTGCGATAGAAGCCTCGGCAGTCAGGCGCGGTCCTTTTGTTGAAATCGGTTCTTTGGCTACTTGTACCAAAATATCTTGCCCGGGTTTCAGCAATTCGACGATAGCGCCGTTCTTTTCTATTTCCGGAAATTGTTTTACTTTTTGCATAGCAGGTGCTTTTTTCCGGTCACTAAGCACTTGCGTAACGAAATTTGAAAGGGTATTGAAATTTGAGCCTAAATCAAGATAGTGTAGAAAAGCATCCTTCTCGTAACCGACATCCACAAAGGCTGCATTCAGACCAGGCATTATTTTTTTTACCTTGCCGAGGTAGATATTTCCAACAGAAAATTGTTCTTCACGTCCTTCCTGATTTAATTCTACCAAACGTTTGTCTTCGAGCAGCGCAATTGAAATTTCCGATGGTTTAACATCGACTACTAATTCGCTATTCACTATTATTTTGATTTGGTTTTATACAAAAAACAAACTTATAAAGCCTTATATATAAGCTTCTAAGTTTGTTCTTGTATCATTTTTTTAAAGACCAGACTTATTTCTTTTTATGTCTATTTTTACGCAGTCTTTTTTTACGTTTGTGAGTCGACATTTTATGTCTTTTTCTTTTTTTACCGCTTGGCATCTTATTAAAAATTTATAGAATGAAAAATCTTATTTTACTAATGCAGAAAAAGCTTTCGAAGGCTTAAATGCAGGAATATTGTGTGCCGGGATAATGATAGTAGTGTTTTTTGAAATGTTACGAGCTGTTTTTTGAGCTCTTTCTTTAACAACAAAACTTCCAAATCCTCTCAAATAAACATTCTCTTTTTTCGCCAACGAACCTTTCACTGTTTCGATAAAGGCTTCTACGGTTGTCAACACTGTTGCTTTGTCAATACCTGTGTTTTTGGCAATTTCGTTTACGATATCCGCTTTAGTCATTTTTGGTATTTTTTTATTAGTTAATAAATATGTATGTTATTTTATTTTAAATTCGTTTTCTGAAACGGACTGCAAATATACTGCTTTTCTTCTGATTAAAAAACAATTGCAATCGCTTTTTTGTAAAACAATTATTTCTTTTCTTATTTTTCGTCGGAGGATAAAAGTGATTTTATTTGAGTAAGCGTCATATTATGCCCCACTATTTTCCCATTTTTATCAATCAACACAGTATGAGGAATCCCGCTGACTGCGTACAATTTGGCGGCTTCGTTATCCCAACCTTTCAAGTCGGAAACATGGTGCCAGATTAATTCGTACTGAGCAATCGCATCTTTCCAAGCGCTGCTGTCATCGTCGAGCGATACGCCTAAAATTTCAAATTTACTGCCTTTGTTTGTGTTGTAAAATTCTTTCAATTCGGGGAAAGAACGTATGCAAGGACCACACCACGAAGCCCAAAAATCAATCAATAAATAATCGGTTTGACCAACCAAGGAGGAAAGAGCCAAGCTTTCTCCTGTCGGAGTATTTTGTGTAAAATCAACAAAAGGATTTCCTTCGGCAACTTTTTTCTCTACTTCAACAGCTTGAATCACTTTTTTAATCGCTTCTTTTTCTTTCGTTTTATCATTAAAATGTGCAATTATTGCATCTTTTTCCGCTACCGACAAATAATAATAGGAATTCAAAAACAGAAAATCCCCTGCAATTGTATTAGCATATTTCGACGCGTAATCAACGATTAAAGTTTTGTATTCGTCCAAATACTTTTGAGACTCAGCTTCCATTTCTTCTTGCGAAGCTCCTCGCGCTTCAAAAGCCTCACGAGCTTCGTCTGCACGTTTATATAAATCAGCCTCTGCTTGGTTGAATTCATTAAGAATGTCATTTTCTTTTGTTCCCGAAATAGATATTTTCCCTGAAGCATCTATTGCTAAATTAATTGTACCGGGTTCAAGCACAAAGGGCTGCGTACTATTACTTCCTGCATAATTAAATTTCAAAAAAACAATGCGAGTACTATCGTTTTCGCCCGTAAAACGAAATTTTCCATTCTCCACAACAGCACTGTCTAAATTTTGCCACACACGAGCAATGCGCTCAGCAACATAAACGGTCGTACCGTCAAAATCTGCATTTGCCACAGTACCCTGCAAAGTATAGCTATTGTTAGAGCAAGAAGCAAACATAGTTGCCGCAAAAAATAAGATTAATGATATTTTCTTCATATCTAATTATTTATATTTTTGGATTCTTCCTTTTTTTGATATTACTTTTGTATGCAAAGGTGCTAATTTTTATTGAATAATGCAACGTGTTTATTAATAGATTATTATAAATGAATAAAAATGTCTATTTCCACATCTCCGACGCTTTACTTTATTGGTATGCAAGCAACAAACGCGATTTACCATGGAGAGAGACAACTGATCCTTACCGTATTTGGATTTCTGAGATTATTCTTCAGCAAACAAGAGTGAATCAAGGTTATGACTACTACCTTCGTTTCATAGAACGTTTTCCGTCGGTAAATGTTCTCGCAGAAGCTTCCGAAGACGAAGTTTTAAGACTTTGGCAAGGATTGGGTTATTATTCGCGAGCTAGAAATTTACATAAAGCAGCCAAACAAATCGTCAGTAATTTTAATGCTGTTTTTCCGTCAAATTATTCTGATATACTTAATCTTCCCGGCATAGGTGAATATACTGCTGCAGCCATTTCTTCGTCGGCTTACAATCAGCCTTACGCCGTGGTGGATGGAAATGTTTATCGCGTACTATCACGCTTATTCGGCATTGCGACTCCCATAAACAGCAGCAAAGGAAAGAAAGAATTTTCAGCATTAGCTCAAGAATTAATCGACAAGCAGCATCCGTCCACATACAATCAGGCAATTATGGATTTTGGCGCTCTGCAATGTACGCCATCTTCACCTAAATGCAAGGATTGCCCGATGCAAAATTTTTGCTTTGCATACGAGACGAAGCAACAAGATAAATTCCCGGTAAAAGAAAATAAAACGAAAGTCAGCAATCGCTATTTCAATTACTTATTCGTTGTTAATAACTCCAACACTTATCTAAAAAAACGCAGCGAAAAAGACATTTGGGCAGGATTGTACGAATTTCCACTTATCGAAACCGATAAAATATTATCAGGAAAGGAATTGCTTGAGAACAAAGAATTTCAAAAACTTTTTGCAAAATCAACGGTAGAATTACAGAACTTTTCAAGTTCTATAAAACACAAATTGAGCCACCGATTAATTGAGGCTCAATTTATTTCAATTCAAATCGAATCGGAATCAGCACTTTTAAAAGAATATCTTCGCGTTCCGCTAAATCGCTTGCATGAGTATCCGACATCACGATTGATAACTTTATTTTTGGAGCAACAGGATAAAAAGCAATCCTAAATTTTTATTTATTATCGAAAATAGAGCTTTCATTTAAGTAGAAATAAAAAAAGGAGTAGAAAATTCTACTCCTTTTTTATTCATTAATGCAAACAATTATTTATTTGCTGCTTTATCTTTTGAGCAACATCCTTTTTTTTGCTCATCTTTCTTTGTGCATTCTTTCTTTTCTGCATCTTTTTTGCTGCATTCTTTTTTGTCAGCATCTTTTTTGCTGCATTCTTTCTTATCAGCGTCTGATTTTGATTTACAGCATTCGGTTTTAGCTTTGCTGTCATCTTTTTTGCTATCTTGAGCCATAACATTAGCAGAAGCTAACATCAAAGCAACCGCCATCATAGATACAAATAATTTCTTCATTTTTATTTCTTTTTTATTTAAACTATTACTTTTATTTCTCAATTGCAAAGATATATTTCTCATCCGATTGAGATAACAACACAGAACTTAATAAATCATAAAAATTCAATGAAAATCAAAACGTTAAAGCAATTTATTTAATTTCAATAACCAAATACTTGCTCAAAGACCAAAACTCCTTTGGATTATTTATTTCGAGCAGCAGATTTTTATTGTTCTTATCTCCTTTTTTATTGACATCCAATTTGTATGACGAAGCTGGATGATTGGTAAGTATTTTCGCCTTATCGGCATTCAACTCTATTACTGTAGTTTTACGCAAGTCTATTCGGGTAAAATATTTTTTATTAAATCCACTTTGCAATAGTTTTTTTGCACTGAACAAACCACCGGAAGTAAGAATTTTCTGGTTTTTTAGTTCTTTTGTAGTGCCTATACTATACCAGGCAGTGTTGAGTACCGAATCCTGTTGACTGATTGTCAATTGATTTTTCGTTTTTTCTTTTTGCAATTCGTCGAAATCTTCACTCAACTCATCCACTTTTTCCGTCAAAGAACCCACCTGATGATCCAAATTTAGAATAATTCCTTCTTTCTCTTGCAAAGTAGTTTCTAAAGCAAGTACTTTTTTATTCGCTTCGTCAAGTTGCTTTGTAAGACGAGCAATGGTCGATTTCATCTGAGCCGAATTACTATTACTCTTCTTCAATTTATCCTCTAATTCGGCTATTTTTTGCCTGTTCGTCTGAATCAAATCATTAACGTAAATAAGGTCGTTGACTATTTTATCCTTTTTTTCTCCTTTTAGTTCTTTCTGCGCATTCACAGAAATCATTTGCTCCGTACCTTTTATCTTGTCCAGATTATCCGAAATTTCGTTCATCAATGCAAAATATTCATCTACATCTTTTTCCAACTGAACTTTCGAAATTTTTAATGAATCATTTTGCTCTTGCAACGAATCGTAAGAAGATTTTTTCACACAAGAAGAGAAAAGCAAAAAAAATGAAACCACAAAAAGCGCGATAAAATTATTTGTTTTCATAATTTATATTTTAAATATTATTCTGTTAATAAACGAAGTGAAAATATATTTATTGTTTTTTCTAATTACAGCAAAAGTGATACCAAAATTTCCATTCTGAATAAAAAAACGCTATGATTATGAGATCATAGCGTTTTTAGATAAACAATGAAGTATCATTCAACTATTTTTTAACAATTCTTCTGACAATAACATCATTCTCTTTTGTTATTATTTTCATCAAATATAAACCAGAATTCAAGTCGGATAGGTTAACTTGATCATTGGCAAGAGTTGTGCTTTGTAAAATTTTACCGGACAAATCCAATACGACAATCTGAGAACCTGGTGTCGCTCCTTGTATGTTTATAATATCATCAAACGGATTAGGATATAAATAGATTTTGCTATCTGTATTTACTCCATTGACTCCGCTTGGTTCTTTATCGCTAATGAGTAATATCACATCCGGCAAATCTTGACGAACACTTGAAGGATGAATTGGTTTATTCGGATCAACAGGATATCCTTCGTCCCAACCATTATTGTAAACCGTAT
>DAIOHI010000010.1:12270-18489 GCA_036744815.1 Paludibacteraceae bacterium | reverse complement strand
CCTTGCATGCGCGTAATCAAAGCCTGTTTCTTCCTCGCGTTCGTGTCCGGTAAAGCGGTAATGATCATCGTAATTCTACACTTCCGTTAAATACGTTTACCAGCTGTTCCAAAGGATATATAGGAAAGTGCCTAATAATTCTCTCTACCGCGTTTGTTATCATAGAATGCGGAAAAAGAATATTATTTCGAACATTCTTTATCTATGTACCAATTTCCTTCATAGTGATTATAATACTGTTTTTTTAATTCCTCTAATGTGTTTAACGAGGATAGTTTAAAAAAATAATATGTACATCTATCATACCATGGCAACGAAACAAGGATATTCTCATTTTTGTCAATAGATAGAGATAGTATTTTCATCTGATCGAATGATTTTAAAGCATGTTCGATTATATCAATATCATCTTTTGTCAGCAGTGACTCTATGTTTTCATTATTAGCCTTTTCTACGAATATTTTTTTTGAAAAAAAACTTCTTTTGACTTTGTATATCGAGTCATGGTAAGTAACAAAATAAACTCCTTGGCGGTTTATTATGCTCATATTCTTAAATT
Organism: Paludibacteraceae bacterium; assembly: GCA_036744815.1. Classification (GTDB taxonomy): domain Bacteria; phylum Bacteroidota; class Bacteroidia; order Bacteroidales; family Paludibacteraceae; genus H1. Next base: position 17,930 of record DAIOHI010000010.1, on the reverse strand, counting down.
CTGAATAATTTTTGTCCTTTAATGTTTCAAATTTTGCTTCAAGGTTTTCATCATGACATGCGTAAAAAAAAGATAAAGATAAAAATAATGTGAAAAGTATTTTTTTCATTTTTTTAAATTTCTGTAATTGTTAATGTAAGCATGATATATACCTTTCTTGATTGAATATTGATCATCTTTTGAGTCCCACTGACTTGGATAATTGTTTCTTCTGGGACTAATAAGACTGTTCATGTGAGCACCTGATTGTAGTCCCGCATAATTAAAGCCTACCGTATATCCTGTTGCTCCCCATAAATAATTTCCAAAATTCATGAAATTATGGGCAATATAGTCTCTTTCCGGAATGAATAATGTATTAGAATTTACACCATCGAAATTTGCATCAGGATATTTATTTGGAAGAACTGTAAATGAATAATCAAAGTTTTTTCCTCCTAAACTATTCCATCCAAATTTTATTTTTCCAGATTCAAATGCACCTTGTTGTTCCATTATTGATTGTATCTCTTTTTCACTAACAAAGATAATCTTGTTTATCTGCCCATTTTCTATCTGCTTTGCATCATTAGCAGGGGCAGCTAGATTATAATAATGTGTTTCAATATTATTCTTGGAATTCCGAACATCTATAGCAATCCTATGTGGATTATTAGGACTACCAGATGTTTGAACACTACCATCATTATTTAGTTTTCTATCTCCGTTCTCATCAAAATGGTAATCTGTTAACCCTGTTGGATCAATCTTATTTATTGGATTGTTAGAGCAATAGTTGTAACCTGTGAGCCACGGTCTTTTCTCAGCCAACGGGTCGACACTTAAGAATATCCCTAAATCACTCCAATAATACCTTGCATGCGCGTAATCAAAGCCTGTTTCTTCGTCGCGTTCGTGTCCGGTAAAGCGATAGCGTTGGTCGTAATCCCTACCGGTTTCTTTTACGTCCATCAATATCTCGCCAAAAGGCGCATAGTCCAAAGTCTGATATATATCACCACTGGCATCTGTTATTACCGAGCCGCTGCCCAGATGATCGGAATGGTAGTAATACATTTCGTCAGTGTCGTCTGCCGTATACAAAGAATGTTTAAATGCATCTTTTAACGACGGGATATTGAGTATTGTTTCTTCATATAAACAGGGGCAAGGACATTCATTAAAACCATCTTCGTCGTAGACAGCATCTACTTGTTCGCATGACTGCCAATCCATTACACATGCCCTCCATGCTTCGTAATCATCTCCCCACGAATGCCTCCATTTGTAAAACTGCATTACAAAATTAGCATATTCTGATAAAATATTGTTATAATTGCCAGAAATAAGCGGTATTCGTTCATTAATCCTATCTATTATAAGCTCGGTGTCAACGGTTCCGCCACCGATGGAACTGCCTATACGTTCGCCGTCGGCAAAATAATGTTTGGTGTAGCCGCGTTCGCTTATCGTCATAAAAGCGGATGGATACAATACGGCTTGGTCGAGTACGGGCGCATGCATCGTATGTCCATTCTGCCAAATATCTATCACATATCCGGTCAACTTCATATCGCGTTCGCCGGAAGCGTCGTAGCGGTAGAATCCGGCATTATGAGAGTCAGCAAAGCCTTGCAAACGATTATCTACATTCCAAAATAGACGCTGCCTGCTATCATCAGCATAACTGCGTACAAATTTCAAATTTCCGTTGCCATCCCATGTGTATTTTCCCTCGTGAGTACCACTTAGGTAACTTGCAGCATAGGGGTTATTAGGATCTTCATACTCATAACCGTTCACAATTTCTATCGTATGTGTTCCCGAATTATCTGTCCGCGTGGCATTAAACTCTTTACGGTCTGTCCGTCCGGCAAGAGAGTAGGTCATATTTAACGAGTAAATGTTTCTGTCGTTTACGTCGTTTCCGTAAGCCTGAGTCAATCGGCTATCAGCATCATAAAAATAGTTATATGTATTGTAAACAGGATCGTTCATACTCATAGGCATCGGATAGCCTTCACTTATCTTTCCCTTAACATTCCCCACATCATCATAAGCATAGTGATTATAGAACATACCTCCATTGGTATTTAACCCCTGTGAACTTAGTCGTAAGGTCAGTGGATCGTATTCATAATCCGTTGAAGTTCCATTACCATAGTTTACCGTTGTTTTTTGTCCGTATTTGTCATAGTCTATGTTGTCAATATAACTAGTAGTATTGCCGGAGGACTTATATCCCATTACCTTCTTCAACATTCCTCCTTTATCATAAGTATAACTCACTTTTTCTTCGTCCGGATAAATTATTTCCTTTGTGCGTCCCCAACTATCGTATTTCCATGAAGTATTAAGGGTAATAGTTTCTCCTAAGAGCATTTGTGTACGCGCTTGTGTTTCTATTCACCCAAAGATCCATACTTGAAAGACTGTACTCCTGTAGCATCCTGTTGTTTCACCAGCCTACCTGTGTTATAACCACTTCCCGGTGCTCCGTATTCGTAATATACCGTATTTTCAGGCATATTGGGATAATCAATCCTTACCAAACGATTGTAATCGTAGACATATTCTTTTCGTCCGAGGCTGTTGATTTCCTTCATCAGATTGCCAGCATTGTCGTAGAACCATTCTCGCAGACCGAAACTGGGGTGGATACTTTTCGTTATGCGCCCAAAAACATCATATTCGTAGATTGTTTCGTGTTCATCAGGGTCAACACTACTTAACAACTGTCCCAGTCCGTCGTAATTAAACCATGTTTCACCACCTTCCGGGCTAGTATTTCGTATTACTAATCCTCGTGAATCACTGTATTGTACGGAAGTGTTACCATTGGCATCGATTATGTTGGTTCGGAATAATTCATCCTCTATTGAATAGATCTTTTTTTCGTTAGAATCATCAGGATGTCTTGTTTCAACAAGGCGGTCGAAACTATCATATATGTATTCTGTAAAAGGAACGTCGGAAAAATCATTCCCTGCAAATCCGGGAGCAAGAAAAAACATAGGGCTATTTTGGTAATCCTGATCCAATACCGGATAATAAGATTTAATCATCCGTCCCAGTCCGTCGTATAACGGTATGGAGGAAACCTGCCGTTTCTCTGTTCCATGATCTTCAATGTCTTTCTTTATTTGATATACTCGTCCAAAACCATCTGCAAAAGTATAAAGATCAATCGGGTTTCCCGGATTTTCCGCATCATAGTGTGAAGTTTTTGCCCATTTGAAGACATAACTCACATTACCATTGGAAGCACTTGGAGCATATTCATCCCAGTATTCATATTTCAAGGTATATACAGGATCTTTTTCTGTACGCACAGTTTTCAAGCGTCCTTTATCATCGTAACTATACCACATTTTAGCTCCTCCCATATCAGTTGTCTCTATAGGTAATCCCCATTGGTAATCATAGCTTGTAGAAGAAACATATCCAAAGTTGTTTTTTACTTCAACTGGTAAGCGATGCAGCATTGGGTCGTAAAGGTATTCAATCCGCATCCGTTGTCCAGCATTATTGGCAGGACCTTCTACCGATGCCCGGTTACCATAAGGATCATAATTGTAGTCATAATAAACATTATTCACATTCAATTGATTTAGAGCACCTGTATTGGGGTCAATTGAACTTTTTCTTTGATATGCATGACTGCTGCCTGATGCGGTATAAGTGATCTGTTGAGGTATCCCCACAATGTAGTTTGACGTTAGCTCATGATAAGTTATATTTGCACTAATATTGTCCGAAGGGTTGATAATGTTTCCTTCATTTTCATATCTGATAACATTCCCATAGCTACCATGTGTATATTTCTTGGATGTCACTAATTGAGCTTTTTCTTTCAAATCGTAATACAGACTGCGTTCGCTATCTAGTGCCGGATAACCGGAGCCAAAACAGTATGCATCTTCTGAGCCAATAACTATCCCATCTGAAATCTGTTTTGCCTTATAATTAAATTCCTGTTCTGTAAAAATGCTTCCTGATGCATTTTTTACTGTAGAACGATGCATCAAACCCTTAAATAAATAATTTTCATTATGATACGTATTTTCTACAATGCGTTCAAGTTGTCTGTAAGCCGAATTGTAAACACCACTTTCGTCAATAAAGTTGTATTGTTTTGTCACAACAGTATCATAACCATAATCCTCTCTTTCAAAGCGATCGTATTTCCGATTTTTATATTCAAAATCGGAATAAGTGGAATGAACTCCATCAACTCCATCTTGACTTTCTCTTTCTACCAGCGTTTTCATTTCCCAAGAACGACTTGGGCTTTCACTGGTACTCTTTGCTGTGGGTTGATAACTTACTATAATATATTTACTCGTCGGCGTTTTCGCCCATTTCAATAAACCAGTTGGCACAGGTTTAGCATAACGCACCTTCAACGCACTTCCTTCTTTACTTACCATATCAGGATATCCATCATTGTTCATATCCATCCATTGTACATTTGTTTTATTTACAGACCAACTAACACCTGCTTGAGGATTTACTCCGAATTTAATTCCCCAGAATGAAAAACCTGCGGTAAATGCTCCATTAATACTTCCTTCGCAAGAAGTGCTTTGATTTAGCTGAGAGGAGAATGTACTCCAAGTTTTTTCTGTAAGGAAAGAGTTACCCATGTTCACACTGACATAAATCCGACCGTCTGACTTATGCTCGACCCTATCAGGTAAACCGTCGCCATTCATATCCATATAAAGAATTTTTGCCGTGTTCTCTGATCTGACTCCACCCAATCCACCGGATATACTTCCGTTGGCGATATTGAAATCTTTATCATAACCAAGTCCTATAGACCAGTTGTGGCTACTACTTTCCCCTTTTTTTGCATAAGATACACCAAAGTCGGAAGGTGTTGTAAAGGAATAGCCCAAGTTATAGCTAATTTTTCCGTTTTCATATATTTTATCCGGAAGTCCATCACCGTTCATATCTATCCATGTATACGTAGTTTCATCTTTACTTATTGCGCTTCCACTTCCTCCGGATATGCTTTTAGTAGCCTTTTTTCCACTATTACCAGGGATCTCTTTTACTTTCAAAAAAGAAGGAGATACATTTGTGGAAGAAGCCTCATAAGTACTATAATCAATATAGCTTTCTGACATTGGAGTAATATACTCTCTTAAGCCCCCCTGTGGTTTGGAATACTGTACAGCATTGGAAGAAATAATGTCAGGATAACGATCGCCATTTATATCCATATAATCGGATATAATTTTACTGTAACCTTTGGTAAAGCTACCACTAGCTCCAATACCTCTGGCGGGATCACATTTATTCCTCCGAAAAATCCGAAAGAATAACCCTCTGTCTTCTTATTTACGGTTTTCGGTTGTATCCCTTCGGTCACATGTGGTATCGGATTGTTATCAGCATATACGCTCTCTATTGTCTCATAAACATTGGCATTACTCATGCTGTCTTTGCTTATGAAGATTGCGTTTCCATATCCCACATAACGTCCTGTTTTATAATCGGGAGTCATCATGAAAAAGTTTCCTGCCAGTGGGCTATATACTCCATCAATCGAGTTTTCGGGTCCTCCATCAGGATTTATTTTCACATTTCCATTTGTAGTAGAAGCAGTAACTGTAGTTGCCCCAGTAGCAATTCCATCTAATTTACTTTTATAAGTATTATCAAAATCATTT
>DAIOHI010000010.1:10300-12260 GCA_036744815.1 Paludibacteraceae bacterium | reverse complement strand
TACTCAAATAGTTTTCTCCTTCTGTTTTTATTTTATTAGCCGTGGCATCAATGTTTAAATTAAGCAGGCTTTCATCCAAATAGCTTTTTGACGTATCCTGTGGTTTATAGCCAAATTGTCCCCATCCACGATAAATATACCCGAACTTTTCATATTCGCTATCGTATTGTCCATAATATCCGGAAGGTATATTATAATGAGAACCTACCTGAGTACTAATGAATGATATGGCTTTGCTCCATGCTTTATCATCCACATAATAATCAATATAATAAGAGTTTCCGGAAACCACTGTTCGGTAAGATTTTTGTGATTGGGAAGAAACTGTATATCCATCAGTTTTAAACTCGCCACTCCTAACAAGATTACCTGACACATCTTTTAAGGTCATTCGAAAAGTAGTATTCCCCCCTATAGATTGCGCTTTTATATGGGGCAGAATATTATCTGTTGCTGTACCAGTCCAAATAATAACTTGACTAGCCTGTTTAATGCAAGGAGTAATTTTAAAGCATATTTCAGGATAAATGTTAATTGCAGGTTTTGGGTTGTTTGGATCCGTAATGATATCTGTTACCATAATGGCATTACCATCATAACTGTCTGCACTAATATAATATATATGTGAAGATGCTTCGATATTACTCCACTTTATTTGTCCATCACATTTCAAAACAAGAGAGATTTCGTCTCCCGAATTAACATTAATTTGGTGAGTATATTTGTTTGATGATTTTATTTTATCATACACATAAGCGCTATTTTTAGTATGATTATATATCTCAAATGTGAGTTCTTCATTTATTGCACTTTTAATGTTTATGGGGGTTTCTATGACAATAATTCCGGTGAAAGGCATGGATACCTTTTTCAGGTCACTATTTAACAAGTAATCTTCTGCTGCATTGAAAATATAGTTATGTTCTCCATTTGCATTGATTTGTTCCGGGCGAGTAATTATATCAATCGCTCCTGTTTGAGTGTTTTTTAATGTCGTATAACTAATAATCGGATTCCATGTTATTTTATCAAATGCACGTTTTTCAAGTGACTCTACTCTAAAATATAATTTATCGCCGACATTAACAGAGATTTCATTAAGAGATATTGGCTGACCAGATTCGTATCCGGTCAAGGTTTTTTTTATCAAATATGTCTGTTGTCCGCTTTTCTGTATACTTACATTGACTCCATCCATAATTTTACTTGTCCTTCGAGCCTCCTGCAAATCACTTGTCAAAATTGCTTCTCCAGAGACATTTACCGTTCCGGCATAAGGTGCTACCCAAAAACGAACAGTTTCAATGTTGGGTTCATACAAAGAACCGGAAGACTTATATTTCCGATGCTTTACCCTCACACAGGTCCACTCATCCAGCGCACATCTATTTTCTCCACATTTTTCTTTCTCACACATACCTGAAATATATCCTGTTTTACCACAAACATGGCAAATGTCAGTTCCGGCTGTTGTTGTTTGATAACAACTATCAACCTCTATTTCTTCATATTCTCCTATTTTGAATAAATCATCATTAACCGATGTGTTGTTAAGTATGAATTGGGGTTCGTTTTTACAGGTAGAACCTATCCAGATCGTGTCTTTATGTGCAAAATCTGTAAATTTGGGATTGTTATTAATTGATCTATTTAAATAAATTTTATTACTGCTATCATTACTTATTAAATCAGGAAGACCATCTCCATCCACATCTGCAAAATAAGTGTTCGTAGTGGAGTTATTCCAATTCCAATTAAGCCCGAAGTTCGCTCCAACGCCAACAGCCTTAGCTTGTGCTTCAACTCCCCATTGATTACTATATCCTACGACTTTATTGAAGTCTGGAATTTGATAGGTGTTATTTTCTGTAATGACTGTTTCTTGTCCAAATCCATCACTTTCTCCATTAGGTTTAATTTTTTGTAATCGATAGTACAAGTTGCTGTTTTTATTAAAAAT
>DAIOHI010000010.1:0-10276 GCA_036744815.1 Paludibacteraceae bacterium | reverse complement strand
AACCATCACCATTAATATCAATATAGGTAACAATTCCTGAACTTTCATTTCCATTTCGACTATAGTTTCCACCTCCTGAGATTGTTTTCAGCCAAAAAGCAAATCCAAATCCAGCCGTTACAGCTCCACCTGCATTCCAATTAAAAGCACTTGAGGTGTTTAAACTTTCCATTCCCACCCCACCGGAATTCAGCGCTTTCACAGCATTGCCTATTACTGAGTTGTATGAAGCATATTTGTTGTTGTCATCTGCTGATTCAATTGTCTGTACAGCCGAAAATGTAAATCTGGAATCTGAATCGAGTGGACTATAATAAGAAAATTCATGAGACAAAATTGTATATTGTGATCCTGTAGCAGCATAATATCTTTCGTGGAATATATTCTTTGTCAGTACTGTTGATCTTATTTTTTCAATTAAAGATTTATCCGCCTCAAAAACAGCCTGCAAAAGAGTTTTTCCGTCAAAATTAGAAGCTTTTGCTTTATGATAATAGCAAAAATAATAGGCTTTCAATAAAGATGAATTGTATTTTATTTCAATTCTGTCAAGCAGTTGTACGTTCATTTCAAGGACTCCGTTTCGAGCGGAACTTGTTATATCTGTTCTGGTAGAATCGGATAATATGAAATCCACATCATATTTTCCTTTTTCTGTTTTATATCCTGTATAGTTGATGTTTTTGAGATATATTTGTCTTCCTCCATTGTGAAAATTGGTTTGATAAGAAAATAACACCGTATTTCCATATGTGTCTTTGATCATACTTAGATTCCACTTGGCAATATTTCCACTACCATCTCTAAGTACGCTTTGGGCATCAAAATTATCTGAATTATGGCTTTTTCCATAATAATATTTTTTACCCTCTTTATCAGTCACTTCCCACCAATAGTTTTTGGGGCTATCTCCATGTCGTATGACTTTATGAAAGACTCCTTCTATACGACGATAAAAACGTAATTCTCCTGTTTTCCGACTTTCAAATTCACGTCGGTAAGTTGGAGTTTTTAAATTATCGTTCCCGTTTTGGTCTTTATCCATAGTTGCTAGCGTCTCACCATCTAACAGATAAGTTTCCGTTTCTTTATTACTATCATATAGAGGTACTCCCCAGCGTGTTTCAATACCAATACTTGAAATGGCAATATTCCATCCTTGTCCCAACCAACTATTACCACCTTCACTACTATAGTTAAGAGCTAAATTCGGTTGTACCCCTAGGCGTCCTGAGGGAATTATGATTGGATAATTTAACTCTGCTGTTCCTTTATTGTTGGCAGAAGGACTTGAAATAAGTGATATTCCGGTAAAAGGATGTGCAGCCTCCATATCCTTAATAGAGGTCGGTACATAAGTTGTCACGTCAGATGATTCAGGTACTTTCAGTACAGCATTGATGTAGTCAGTGAAGTGATTCGTACGAGAATAAATTATTTGCTGGGCTAAATCTATACTGTCTCGTTGTAATGCTTTCCAATGTTTATCTGATTCGTCATAAAAATAGGTGTAAATGTCATTTGGACGATATCCTTTAGGAATTCTGGTTGAGTCATAATGTAATGCAATACATACTTCTTTCTCAAATTTCATCCCGTCAGGTAAAAAACGGAAACCGTCGTGCATACCCGTAACATTTACCATATTACTCTTCACTAAAGCCATGTCAATGCTTCTTAGAGGCGATACACTTAACTCTGTTGCCGTTTTTACGCAACTATCTCCACGTAAAAATGCTCCTTTTGTACTTAGCAAAAAAGGAGTTTCCGGCAATATGGTAAGTAAAGAGCAATGATTATCACGCATACGACCTGTAATAAAATCATAATTTTCAGACCCCTTAAAACTAACTGTCGATAAAAGTGTTTGTCCATCTGAAAACTGTGCCTTAATTTCTGCCTCCCAAGTATTACTTCTTATGCCGGCAGGACGTTTTGCTAAATGCTCAAAAATACCGTTTTGAGAATTTACCACATCTCCATTAATAGTGATACACACAGAATCAAGATTTTCCCCTTCTACAAATCCTCGTATATAGCCAAATTCATTATAATAACTATGACTTTCCGGCTGATTAACCACAATCCTTTTTTTAGACTTCTCTCTTGATGAAACGACTTTGAGCTTTAAATCTCTAATCAATAACGATCCTTCATAACCAACGGGGGCACTAAAACGAATAATATTTTCACCCCTCTCCAATTCGGCAACTGTAATTTCTTCTTCTTGCTTGTGCCAAATACTATCTTGCTTTACATATAAGCCACCTAAGATCATCCCTTCATTTATCCTTCTGCTTACCTGAGTGTAATCAGTTGCCCCCAATAATTTATACTGCAAATAAACTTTACTTTCCTTCACCGATACGGGTAACACTATATTATATACGGCTTCACATTCTCCTTTTTCTCCCAGTTTCTTTTCTTTGTTTACTAAAGGGAAATAAAATGTGGTGTCGGGAGTTGTTAGCTTCGAATGTTGAATAGAGCCTACATTATTTATTGTTACTCGTTTTGCATTTATAGCGATACTATCAAGTGTATTTCCTGTTCCTGTTTGCTGTGAAATTATTGAATTGTCATTCGTAAAACCATTATGTTGATTGACATCTGTCTTTTTTACGGATGTTTGATTGCATGAAAACAATACAAATGTAAATACAGCCAACATTGTCGGATGCATAAATATAGATATTCTATTACTCATATGCATATTTGGTTAAAATGTGCTTAGCACATAGTTATGTGTGATTTTCCTTTTTTATTTTTTTATTACAGTTTGCGCCATTACCATATCATCTACATGAATATATACAGTATAACTTCCTCTAATCAAATGTCCCATTGAGATGATAGTTTCGTTATATCCCGTTTTTTTATTACTTGGAGCCACTTGGCAAACAGGAACTCCAACGTTGTTGTGTACTGTAAACCATATTTTCGCATCGCGCGTGAGTTTATATGAAACATACAAATTATCTACAACGGGATTAGGTTGCCACGAAGCTTCTGTAAATACTTTTTTTATTTCTGAAATTGTGTTTTTCGATTTGGGATCATTTAATAGCGTATTATCTTTTGTATATCCGAAAGCAAAATAATTGCGATCTCTACCATCAACATTCCATATAATGTTTTTGAAAAAAGCTTTATTCTCTGATATACTGTCGGGCAGATAGATTTCCGTATTGTTCAACCATGTACCAAAATATTCCGAAGGATTTATCAATAAACAGGCTTTTGCAGCGTTTTCTTCTGTATCAAAAGATCGTTGCACAACAGTGGGATATATAATATTCGAAATAAAGTGCGATTTTACCATCCATTTTCTTGCCTCTATTTCAATGGGGATACTGTCTTGATAATAATAGCTAAGTCCATCCGGGGATAATGCACCACCATTATGTCCCCACATCAAAAAATCCTTATCTTTCAGTACATTTTTATGTTGCAAGTAAATGCCATCAATTCCTATAGCTAAGCTGTCTTCCGCAGCGTGGGACTGGTGTTGATTCAGTCCGAAATAGTCATCTCGCCCTAGCCCTGCAATACCTTTTGAGTAGGCTTCATTTTCTTTATAACACCACAGAGTATCACCCCATGACGAAATGTAATCGTCATAACGCATTGTAGAGGCGTATTTTAAACTCAAATAAGTCTGCCATTGCCTGCGTTCGTTTTTTGATACATTGTTTTTGAATACAATAAATTCAGCTATCTTTCCTTTAAACTCAAGATTGTTCGCACTGCCAATACGAAGACTGTCTGAGCCTTCAATCTCAGTAGCTTTTTTATCAACGACAAAAACACTCGTGTTGACAATAACTCCCTGCTCATCAAAAATGTTATAAGAAATTTGACTGTTAGCATTACCTATTTTATTACCTGTCAGATAAAACGATTTTTTATCGGTATTGCGCAAAGACCAAATACCGAGCATGCTATCTGGCTTTTCGGATTGATAAACAACCATAACAACAAACTGCTTGGCACCATTCAAACTATCAGTTGTGAAGGAGAAATGTCCAGATATGCTATCGAATTCAATAGCGGGATAAGCATTAATAGATGATTTTCTTAGCTTAGAACTCAAACTCTCTGTGGAAATATCGTCTGCGGCATTTCTATTTATGTTTTGCAATAATATACTGTCTTGAGAAATACGAAACCATAGAGCAGGGAGATATGTAGTTTGCCCATAAGTCATAATTACAGAACAAAAACTAATAATTATAGTGATTATTTGTTTTATCTTTTGCATAGTCTATTTTATTTTGAAGTTTTATTATTCCAAATAAAGTTGAGTTTTATCAAAAACAGTTGTTCCATCAAGAGAAAGTATTAAATTATGTACCCCTTTGGGATAGGAGGAAATATCTAATGTGGTAGTACCTCCATTGCTATTGTTAATTGAAAGGATTAAATTTGAAGGATGGATACTGTTTCTATAGACGTAAATTTTTTTACCAGAAGAACATCTTAATACATTGCCATTTAGTGATATGGTTAAATCTAGATTTAGTGGAGTATTCGGATTAGTTGTAGCAAAGAAACCAGAGATATAAGGACAAGTCATTATTTTGCTGCTTTCTCCTTTGCGTTGTAGTAGAGCTTGATATTTGAATCCAACCCCCAAGTTGTTATTAGGCAAACCTATATGATAGTCAATTCCCGTACCATTGTCGCCGGCATATATATAGGATGACGTACCTCTATATATTGATGTTCCATTCCTGAAAAATTCATAGTTTTTTTCAAATTCATAGCCTCCATTATAATCCTGATTAACAACGAAAAGTACATCACTCCATCTTTGTTCCATTATAGATGCAGAGTAATAGATCGGAATTGTGACGTTAAAAGTAAGATCGACATCTACACCATGTAATATTATTGTTACAGTATAATTGTCCGGTCTTACATTAGCAGGAAAGGTTATATATATATTGTTATTACTTGCAGGCGTTTTATGATTGACGTCGGTAAATCCAGCATTCTTTGCTGCTTGGCTAAAAAGCAAACTATAAGATAAAATGTTTCCTGTAGCATTATAAGAAAGAGAGAAGCCTGCATCTCCCGAACATATTTCTTTTGGGAGAGTCCCTAATGTAGCTTCTAAACATGATTTTAGGGGAATAGTTCGATTTAAGACAAGGTTTTTGCATTCACCATAAAAAACCACTGTTACATTGTAATTACCCGGAGCCACATTCGAAGGAAGAGGAACATAAATACTTCCAGTGGATGATTGATGCTCTATATTTACAAATCCAGCATTCTTTGCGGCTTGATCAAACAACAGACTATAAGATAATACCTTGCCATATACAACGTAAGAAAGAGAAAAACCAGCATCTTTAGCGCAAATTTTCGTCGGTAAAGAATTCAAAGAAACATCTAGATCTGGACAAACTTTCAAATGCAATTCTACAATTGTATCACAGCCGCCATTAATTCCATACTTGTATTGTGTATATGTGCCTGTTTCTGTAAGGTACTTTCCGTCAAAAAAATATGATCCTCCACTATTAATTGTATCATTCAAACTTATTTTATATTCATTTTCAAGTTTGAATCCAATATATTTTGATAAACAACTCATGTTTCTTACCCCCATATCAGTTAAGCCCGAGATATAAAAAGTTGGAATGTAATTTCCCTCTGATGTAGGAGCTTGTACATACGACACCGGGAGTGTAAATTTGGGGTTTACATCATATTTTTCACTTAAATTAGTTCCTACATTATATGTTTTAGAACCTTCTATATTTGAGTTTTTATATGCCGTTTGTGTATTACTTTCATTATAAATATTTTTGTATTCATCTCTCATGCCAGTAATTCCATTACTCCAAATAATACTTTTATCAATACTAATGTAAGCTTGCTGTGTTGTGCAAGGATTGGCAGCATTATATATTCCTCCACCTTTACCGCCATTCACGTCCATAGCAGCATTTCCACTTATGGTCGCATACTGTATGCTTGGATTTGAAGCCGCATTATAAATTCCACCTCCATAATATGATGCTCTATTTCCACATATGAGTATGGAGTTGAGTATTGACTTAGAGGGTGTATTTGAGCTATATTCATTCTGAAAATAAATTCCAGCGCCAAATGCTGCCGTATTATTATTTATGCAAACGTTGTAGAATACCGATGAAGAACCATTTGATTCATAGATTCCACCGCCGTTAAGTTTCGCATTGTTATTCGTTACAATAATATTTTCGTAATATACTTGTGAAGATTCATTATAAATTCCACCGCCACAATCTTTTCGGATATTCTTGCCGTTAATAATTAATTGTCCTGTTTGATTAGCATTCCCTTTGGTTATAATGAAACCATCTAATTTTGTACTATTATTACAGTCAACAGAAACAACAACATGCTTTATTCTTGTAGAACAAGACACTTGTCCACTTAAAACTGTCCTATTATTACACCAATCCCGTTGATTCAAATCTGTTTCTACACCTTTAAATCCTCCATATACCCGAACTCCGCTTTTCAGTTTGAAAGGGGGTCTAAATCTATCTATGTCGAAAACAGGAACCTCGTCTATAGTGCTTTCTATATCTAACTGTGACACTTTAATTCGTTCTAAAATTGTATTCGAAATATAAACAGTGTCCATTTTCCAGATGGCATCATTAGATTGGAGTTTCATTTCATTCACGATAGCTCCTGGTATTTTTATGCTTTCAATATTCCAGCTGCTATCTCTTGTTTGCCAATTAATCCTCATTGTTGGATAATGAATTCCTTCTGCAACCCAAATTTCATCACCAGGAACTGATTTGTCAATCATTGCCTGCAAATCTGTAGAGGCTTGCACCCAACTACTCCCATTACCATTTGAGTTGTTTACTCCCATTGGGCTTTGGATTGGCTTTACGTAACGTATTGTTTTTAGTTGATCTGCCGTGTAATTGGTATGTGGGGAGAATGGATTAGCAACGGCAACACCCCAGTTTAAGTGATTCACAACTGCTGTCCCGGTAATATCGAAACTAGCATTAATACGTTGTACAGACAGGCACTCATTACCCGATATGCTATCTGCATTTGTTGCAATTAAACGTTTACTTATTGGTATTGATGTTTCGTTTCCATAGTATATACTATCACGAAGTACTCCAAGAGCATCATATAGACGAATATACTCCTTAGTGTTCTTTAGTGTAATTTTGTTTTGATAAAGTATCTGTCCTGAATTTGTCTTTATGTTTGAAAATACCTCTGACAACTCAAACTCAGGCGTCCGACTATGACGATAGGCTATTATCAGGAATGATTTTGACTGAATTGCCACAGAAGCAAACTCGTAGATTTCAGTACTGCCATCACCCAAAAGCTTCCATCCATTCAGATTTACAGCGTTATATCCGGCATTGTATAATTCTATGTACTCTCCATTGCTATAAGGAGGTTGCGTAATAACTTCATTTAATGGACTATCATACATAATTTCGCTAATATGTACATAGTCTATCGCTTGTAATGGTGAGGCGATGCTGATAATTAATATTGATAAAGATAAACACAAAACATAATGCCAACTCTTGTCATAGTATTGATGTGTCATAATTGTTGAATTTTTCAATTGGTCTTTTGATTTTTAAATTTGAGATATCAATTACTTAAAAAAAACATAGAGTATAGATTCTTTTTTTATTCTAAAATAGTATTGTTAATTTGATGAGCCAATAAAAAGCGGAAAGAAATTGATAAACCAAAAAATAGAAATTTTTTCATATTAATGCTAATATTCTGATTGTTTATATAATAGGGAAATCTCGAATGAAAATTTACGAATTCAGTATTTGTTTTAATTTTATTGTCATTGTCTCTTATAACTCTTTTTTCTGAAAATTGAATATTCTTTCATATTCAAAGAGGCAAAATATCAGATATTAAATTGAAAAAATACGCTTGTTTTCGAGTTATAATCTACAAAACAAAAGCAATAGAAACAAAAAAATGAATATTATTGATTTGTAGAAATCTGAACTGTGATAATATTGTAGCGATACGGAAAATAATACCAACCCCATATTTGCTGTCTAAAAAATCTTAGACTATAAATATTTGACTTGTGGGTATTGAAAAAGAAATGATGCGTTCGGAATTTGCTAAGGATATTTTAGGCGACTACTACGACGAAATCAAAATATTAAAAAATGTCTTTTGTTTTTCAAAACAGGATTGTTTGTCAAAAACGACAAGGTGTGCTTTAAATTCGAAGCAAAAATAAAGTATTTTAACGTAATTAACAAATGTTGTGTGAAATATTTTGAGAATTTATTGAGTGATTTTAAAATCTATTGATTGTCAATAAATAAAATACTATCCATAAATGGAATTAAGTTTTTGAAAATCAATATGCTTGATAGGGTGTTCTGGTGTAAATATGAAGAGAAAAAATATAAAAAAACTATCTTTGAATCAGAATAGTTTCTATATAAGAAAATGTGCAAGGATTACCGTCTATTAAAATAGTAGTAATTGTTTTAAGATTTAATCCGATTATTAAGATTTTCTAATGCTATGTAATGTTAAATAACCTCCATGAAACGTCCTGAACGATATGCATTAGCAGAAATCACGCTACAAATTTACAAAAAATAAATTATTTAAAGTGTAAATTTCCACTACTTGTTTTTTTTTGATTTTTGAATCAATATATCCTTATCCTCATCAAAATCAGATTATATCTTTTATAATTAACTGGAAGTATTTGTTGTGCAATTCAAGTCGTTGAAAAAAGACACAAAGAAGACACCGAAAGATGTCAGGTTAACGCCAAAAGTTACGAAGAAAATACTAAATACATACCAGGAAGACACAAAAAAGATACAATATCTTCGCTGGATTTATTTCAAATGTAACAGAAGACTTTTTTGCACTTATTCGATGCTTATTTCAGGAAAAGAATCGATCGCTTCCCGTGCCCCCTTGTCGGTTATGTTGGCGTAATGTTTGATTGTGGTTTGAACGGATTTATGTCCGAGTAGTTTGCTGACTTTGTAAATGTCAACATCGTTTTCCAGCAAGATGACCCCAAAAGAATGACGTGCAATATGGAAATGCAAGTTCTTTTTGATATTCAACTTTTTGGTGATGGCTTTCAAGGTTTTGTCGCAGGTTTGCTGTGACGGCACTTCGAAGACCTTACAGTCGTCTTCCTTGCGTTCACCAAGCATCGCGATAGCTTGCGGATTCATCGGAATCAATGTAACACTTGTTTGTTTACCGTTCTTTGTTTGTGTCTTTTGTTGCGAAAATTGCAGTTTAAAGTCTTCCGTGATATTCCCCCAGGTCAGGTTTTTAATATCGGAATATCGTAATCCTGTCAGGCAGGAAAACATAAAAATTGTCTTTACTTTGGGGTTTAGATTGCTTTTAGCAATTTGAGCTATTTCTCCGGTTGTTAAATAGCCTACAACTGTTTCTTGTTTTTCGGGAGAAGAGATATCCAATAGAAGATCCGAAGGCAGAATCTTTTCCATAATGGCACGCTTTATTGCTGTACGAAATTTAGAGAAATAAGCATTAGCAGTATTTCCATTTAATTTAGAACTAAGATAGACGGAAAATCCTTGAATAAGTTCTTTGTTTATATCTTGTATCTGAATATGTTTATTTGGTAAATACATTTTCAAATGCTCTGTCATCTGTTCGCTTCCTTTGGAGAAAGAGTTGTTCTCAAAATATGTGATTGCGGACTGTTTGCGTTTGGCAGTTGGAGTTATTCCTTGCGGTTCAGCGATAAGCTGATTTTCTCGCTGATTACGGATTTGTTGTGCCAGTTTCAGGCTTTCTCTATTTGCTTCCCGCTCTTCTTTGTTAAGACGGTCGGATAGTAGCGTATAAAGTTTCAGGTATTCGTAATGACGTTTCCCGTTTTGAAACCAATCCAGATAATAACTGCCGTTTCCATTGGAGAGTTTCTTAATCCTCAAATTTATTACTGTTTTCATATCTTCTTTTTTTGCAAAAAACACCAATATTCCGAAAGCAAAAATACGCCTGATTTTACTTGTTCAAGCGGAATTTTCTTTGCATCAAAGGTAAAGAAAAGAAACGGTTTGAGAAACGATTTTGAGCCAAAATAAGCAAAAAAGAACAAGAAAGTAGAAACGATAAAACAATATAAAAACAATCAACTATCTTATATATAGATTTATATTGGTTTTTATTTTCTTTTGTTTTCCATGAAAATTATATATGTGGTTTTGAAAGCAAATCACAACTCAGTAAATTTATA
>DAIOHI010000009.1:0-18641 GCA_036744815.1 Paludibacteraceae bacterium | reverse complement strand
ACGAAACGAAAGTAAAAATCGAAACGAAGAAAACTTCTGTTCCACAAAAAAAACTCACAGGAGCCAAGAAAAACGGATAAGTCCTGATAGAAAGATGTTTTCAAAATTTCAATACGATGTTGGAATTTTGAAAACAGAATTGAAAATCGACGAAAGTAAAATCTTGGAACTATGAAGGTTAAAGATGTTTGTGAAATAATAGAAGAATTTGCACCTGTCGCGTTGTGCGAAAGTTACGATAATGTCGGTCTTCTCGTTGGTGATGCGCAAATGGATCTTTCTGCTTTGCTCATTTGTATCGACGTAACCGAAGCCGTACTTGACGAAGCTATTCAAAAGCAATGCAACATGATTGTGTCGCATCATCCGCTTATTTTTGGCGGATTGAAGCGATTGACAGAGGCAAACGAAGTGCAGCGTTGCGTAGTGAAAGCAATTAAAAACGACATCGCGATTTATGCTGCGCACACAAATATTGATAATGTTCAACAAGGAGTTAGCGGACGGATGGCTGAGAAAATCGGTTTGATAAATACGCATGTATTGCAATCTAAACCCGATGTTTTGCGAAAACTTGTTACTTTTGTTCCTTCAGCTCACGCCGATAAAGTACGGCAAGCACTTTTTGATGCAGGAGCAGGGAAAATAGGAAATTACGATTCTTGCAGTTATAATATTGAAGGTTTGGGAACTTTTCGTGCCGGAGAAAACACCAATCCGTTTGTAGGCAGCAAACACGAAATCCACAACGAAACAGAAGTCCGCATTGAAGTTGTTTTACCATCTTATTTGGAAAATAAAGTTCTTCGTACACTGTTAAAATCACATCCTTACGAAGAAGTAGCTTACGATATTTATGCTTTAAAAAATAATTGGACGCAAGTTGGGTTGGGGATTGTAGGAGATTTGGCACAAGCGGAAAAAGAAGAAGATTTCCTACTTCGAATAAAAAAAACGTTCAATGCCGGAGTAATTCGTCATACCGCTTTGAGAAACAAAGAAATAAAGCGAGTGGCGCTTTGTGGAGGTGCAGGAAGCTCTTTTTTGTCCGATGCGATAGCTTCCGGAGCCGATATTTATATCAGTGGCGATTTTAAATATCATGAATTTTTTAATGCTGAAAACAGAATAGTTGTCGCGGATATAGGACATTATGAAAGTGAAGTTTTCACAAAAGAAATATTTTATGAAATAATAACGAAAAAAATTCCTACCTTTGCAGTCCGAATTTCAGATATCAATACCAATCCCATAAATTATTTATAATCAGTATGGCTACAGGAACAAAAGTAGAACAAGAAATTACAGTTGAAGATAAATTGAGCGCATTGTATCATCTTCAAAAAGTAGTTTCTAAAATAGACGAAATAAAAACGTTACGCGGAGAACTCCCTTTGGAAGTTCAGGATTTAGAAGACGAAATCGTTGGATTGACTACCCGCCTGGAAAATTTCAATTCCGAAATAGCCGAAGTAACAACTGCTATTACGCAGAAAAAAATTGAAATAGAAGAGGCAAGTATTAAAATAAAAAAATACGAAGAACAACGCGAAAACGTGCGTAATAATCGTGAATACGACAATCTTTCGAAAGAAATCGAATTCCAAACCTTGGAAATCGAACTCTGCGAAAAACGCATTCGTGAATATACGGCGGCTAAAGAGCGTAAAACCGAAGAGCAAAAGCATGCTGCTGAGCAATTGGCAGAGCGCAAACTTGACTTGGATCAAAAGAAAGGCGAATTGAACGAAATTATCGCTGAAACCAAGCAAGAAGAAGAAAAACTTCGCGAATCGGCAAAAAAGATCGAAACAAAAATTGAAGATCGCTTGCTGACAGCATTCAAACGTATTCGTAAAAATGCCCGCAACGGACTTGGAGTTGTTTCAGTAGAACGCGATGCTTGCGGTGGTTGTTTTAATAAAATTCCGGCTCAACGTCAAATGGATATCAAACTGCATAAAAAAGTAATCGTTTGCGAATATTGCGGTCGTATCTTGGTTGACAAAGAATTGGCTGAAGCTAACGAAGCTTAGTCTCGATTGGCTGTTAAGGGAAATTTTAATTTATTCCCTTGCCATATAAAAAATAATGTGTATTTTTGCACGCTCATTTTCGAATAAGGTCACAAAGAAGCAATGCCGAAAAGCAACTCACCTTACCGATGTAATTATATAAAGTATTTTAAATGTACGCAATTGTAGAAATTTTGGGACAACAGTTCAAGGCTGAAGCCGGAAAAAGACTGTTTGTTCATCGCATGGAAGAAGCCGAAAGAGGCTCGAAAGTGGAATTTGAAAAAGTATTACTGGTTGATAATGAAGGCGCAGTAACTGTTGGAGCTCCTGTTGTTGAAGGTGCTAAAGTAGTAGCCGAAGTTCTTTCGCACGTACGTGGCGAAAAAGTAATCGTTTTCCACAAAAAACGTCGTAAAGGATACCGCAAACGCAACGGTCATCGTCAAGACTTTACGGAATTATTGATTAAAGAAGTAGTAGCTTAATCCGATAAAATTTAGAAAAAATGGCACATAAGAAAGGTGTAGGTAGTTCGAAAAACGGTCGCGAATCGGAAAGCAAGCGACTTGGAGTAAAAGTATATGGAGGTCAGTTCGCAAAAGCGGGCAACATTGTTGTTCGTCAACGCGGAACGGTTCATCATCCGGGTGAAAACGTAGGAATCGGTAAAGATCACACGCTTTTTGCATTGGTTGACGGAGTTGTTGAATTCAGAAAAAAGAGAAACAACAAATCATACGTTTCTGTAAATCCTATTGAAGCTAACTAAAAATTAGCGATATATCTTATTACAAATCTCTTGTTGTTTTGCATCAACGTGTAAAATGTCAAGAGATTTTTTTATTTTTGTAAAATTACAAATCGTAAATAAATATTTATGCTCACTTTAAAGTATATCACGGAGAATAGAGAAGAAGTAGTTGCCCGTTTGGCAAAGAAACATTTTGAAGCTGTATCAATTATTGCTCAGGTAATTGAGTTAGATAATTTGCGAAAATCGACTCAAACACAGGCAGATTCGGCTTCGGCAGAAATGAATACTTTGTCGAAGGAAATCGGATTGCTATTCAAAGATGGAAAAATTGCTGAAGCAAATGCCGCAAAGGAAAAAACGGCAGAGTTGAAGGATAAAATTAAGCAGTTGAATGACGAGCAAAATGAAGTTGAGCAAAAACTGAATGAATTATTGGTGCAGATTCCCAATCTACCACACGAAAGCGTTCCCGAAGGCAAACATGCCGAAGATAATAAAATTGAACGTGAGGGAGGACAAATGCCAGCTCTTCCGAAAGACGCGGTGCCGCATTGGGATTTAGCAAAAAAATACGATTTGATCGATTTTGAATTGGGCGTTAAAATATCAGGAGCCGGATTTCCGGTTTATAAAGGAAAAGGAGCGCGTTTGCAGCGTGCTTTGATTAATTTCTTTTTAGACAATGCGCGAGATGCAGGTTACCTGGAAGTACAGCCGCCTTATGTGGTAAATGCCGCTTCAGGATATGGAACCGGACAATTGCCTGATAAAGAAGGACAGATGTATCACGCTACTTTGGACGATTTGTATTTAATTCCGACGGCAGAAGTTCCGGTAACGAATATTTACCGCGATGTTATTTTAAATGAAAGCGAACTGCCGATTAAAAACACCGCTTATTCGGCTTGTTTCCGTCGCGAAGCTGGTTCTTATGGAAAAGATGTGCGTGGATTGAATCGTCTGCATCAATTCGATAAAGTGGAAATCGTACGTATTGATACGCCCGAACATTCTTACGAATCGTTAACGGAAATGGTAAGTTATGTGCAATCTTTGGTAGAGAAATTGGAATTGCCTTGGCGTATTCTTCGTCTTTGCGGTGGCGATATGAGTTTTACTTCGGCACTGACTTTCGATTTTGAAGTTTTCTCAGCTGCGCAAGAACGTTGGTTGGAAGTGAGTTCGGTATCGAATTTCGAAAGTTATCAAGCCAACCGTTTGAAATGTCGTTACAGAGGCGAAGATAAAAAAACTCAGCTTTGTCACACCTTAAACGGAAGTGCGTTGGCTTTACCGCGTATTGTTGCTGCTTTACTTGAGAACAACCAAACGCCTGAAGGTATTCGCATTCCTAAAGCTCTTGTTCCTTACACGGGCTTCGAAATGATTGATTAATATCTTTACATAAAAAAAGCAACGCGGATTTTACTTTTCTTTGTAAAATCCGCGTTGCTTTTATTTGATATAATCTCTTATCCTTTTTTCAGAAAGCAGGTTTTCAGTACAATGCTGCTTCCGTCTATTTTGCAGTCCACTTCTTCCGGATCTTCCGTCAGGCGGATGCTTCTTACTTTTGTTCCTCGTTTTATTACCATCGACGAACCTTTTACTTTTAAATCTTTTATAACCGTTACCGCGTCGCCATCCAGCAGTTCAGCTCCATTGCTGTCGCGCGCTGTGTGGTCGTCGGAAGTGCTATCGTTTTTTGTCCATTCGTGAAAGCAATCGGGGCAAATGTATGCCATACCATCGAAATAGGTATTTTCCATTGCACAGGACGGACAAGCCGGAAATTCATTCATGTTTTATCGTTTTATAGTTTAGGTTGACAAAGATAGCTCAATTAAGGCTTTTACCCAAATTTGTTAATTTTGAGGCGTTCTCGAGCTTGTTCGATGCTGTTATTCTAACTAAAAATTGTATTTTTGGGGCATTATAAAAAACTATATAACATTTTACATGCCGCAAGAAATCGAACGAAAATTTTTGTTGAAATCCGATGCTTATAAAATGCAATCGAAAAAACAGACTCGCCTGACACAAGGATATATTTCTTCGGTGCCCGAACGCACAGTGCGGATTCGGATAAAGGGCGACGAAGGCTTTATTACCATCAAAGGTATTAGCGACGAAAAAGGCATTTCGCGTTATGAATGGGAAAAGAAGATTGACTTGGAAGAAGCTCGTGAGTTGTTGAAACTTTGCGAACCAGGCGTAATTGATAAAATTCGTTACGAAGTAGAAGTTGACGCGTTTTTATTTGAAGTGGATGAATTTAAGGCTGAAAATCAAGGACTCGTTGTGGCTGAAATTGAACTTTCGAATGAAGACGAAGCTTTTCCGAAGCCCGAATGGCTGGGCGAGGAAGTGACGGGCGATTCGCGTTATTATAACGTGGCACTCTCCAAACATCCATATATTAAATGGTAAAATAGATGTTAGATTTCACAGCAGATAGCCGATGTTCAATCTAAGAAACCTCCTGAAATAAAGTATTTGTCGAAAACATGGGTCTCTGTCGGCATAGATTCGAATAAGCCAAATACCGATGAGCCTGATCCGGACATGGAAGCGTATATCGCTCCCAAGTCGTAAAGCGATTGCTTGATTTCGGCAATTTCGGGATGTCGTTCGAAAATCGGTTTTTCGAAATCGTTTTTAATCGAATCTTTCCACGTTTTCACGGGCTGACGAATCAGCTCTAATAGCGATTTTTCAGGTATTTGTGGTGTAATCATCGCATAAGCTTCGGGCGTGGATACGTGAATATCCGGCTTTACTAAAACCATGTAATAGCCTTTGAGCGATAACTTAACTGCTGTAAATTCATTTCCTGTTCCAGCGGCAAAAGTCGCTTTGTTTTTGATGAAAAAAGGACAATCGGCACCAAGCTTTGCTGCGATATTTTCTAATTTCTTTCCGCTTATTTTCAGATTGAAAATTTCGTTCAGTGCTTTAAGCGTAAAGGCGGCATCGGACGAACCTCCTCCAAGACCGGCTCCAAAAGGAATTTGCTTAATTAGCGAGATGTCAATCGGCTCCAAAAGATATTCTGTTTGTAGCAAACGATAAGCTTTTATTATCAGATTATCTTCCGGATCGCCACTTACAACGATTCCTGACGACGAAAAGCTGTAATCGCTGCATGTGTCCGACGGACTGATTTCTATACAATCGCAGAGACCGATAGGATAGAATATACTTTCTATGTTGTGGTATCCGTCCGGGCGTTTGCTGACGATGTTCAGTCCGATATTTATTTTGGCATTAGGGTAGATAAGCATAGCTTGTTGAGTTTTTATTTAGACAGAATTAAAATGATTCAGATGTTTAAAAAGAAATGCTTTGTAAATTATGTAAATCTTGTCCGACTAATTTTTAAATGCGGTTGTAAAATTAGTAAAACAGATTCAATTCGAAAACAATGCGCTCTGAATATTGCGTTGAGACAAGTGATTCGTTGTACTTGGTGGTGACTATTTGTAATTTCATATTTTACCTTGTATTTTGTTCCTTGACTTTGTATTTGTCGTATTTTTAATCCATTTACTTAGAAAGAGTAATTTGTCATTTATCTATTTAAGTAAAATGAAACATCTTTAATTTGTATTATGAAATATCATTTTGTCATTTTATTGCAAGATAATTTGAAGTATCTTTGTGAAAAATTTGTAAGCAAATGAGTACAACGAGCAAAGCTTCCGTGTTATTAATTTTTACGGGAGGAACAATCAGTATGTCCGAAGACCACGCTACGGGAGCGTTGCGTCCGATTAATTTTAGCAAAGTTCAAGAGTTTTTGCCGGAACTGAAGCAAACGGGCGTATATATTAAAAGTATTGCTTTCGAACCCTTGGTTGATTCTTCGGATATCCAACCGTCGGCATGGGAGCGGCTGGCATTGATTGTTGCCGAAAATTACAATGATTTCGACGGCTTTGTTGTGTTACACGGAACTGATACGATGGCTTATACAGCATCAGCATTAAGTTTTATGTTGGAAAATCTGACGAAACCCGTTATTCTTACAGGTGCTCAATTGCCTATTGGTATGATGCGTTCCGATGCCAAAGAAAATCTTTTGACAGCGATTGAAATTGCATCAGCCAAAGAAAATGGAAATGCTATTGTACCCGAAGTTTGTATCTTTTTTGAAGATACGCTGTTTCGTGGCAATCGGACGACGAAAAAAAACGCCGAACATTTCAGTGCTTTCAATTCATACAATTATCCTCCGCTTGCGAAAGCCGGCGTTCACATCAAATATTTCCGATCAAACGTTCTTTATCCCGATACGAACAAAACGCTTCGTGTCAGAACGCATATTGATCGTAATGTTGTAATATTAAAATTATTCCCCGGTATAACTGAAGCTACCGTTTGCGCTATTCTGAACATACCTAAGTTAAAAGCTGTTGTGTTGGAAACCTTCGGCACAGGAAATGCTCCTCGAAAAGAATGGTTTTACGAAGCCTTGAAAGACGCGACTAAAAAAGGTATTTTGCTTGTAAATAAAACTCAATGCAGTACAGGATCGGTGGAAATGGGACGTTATGAAACAAGCCTCAACTTAGTGAATGCCGGAGTGATCAGTGCCTACGACATCACAACCGAAGCTTTGATAACTAAGCTTATGTATTTGCTTGGCGAATACGAATCTATGGACGATGTAAAACGCCATCTTGCCATCAGTATGTGTGGTGAAATGACGATAGATTAATCCTCCAGCTTCTCTTCTTTATAATTTCTGACACAAAAAATATATTTCACTTTGTTGTCAGCTTTTTTGCTGTAAAATAAAATTCAGTAAAAAAATCTCTTTTATAAAGTTTCTAATATAAATAATGAATATTTGCAGATATAGTTTTATTTGCGACGAATATCTGTTTGCTTTTTTACTTCAATTTAGCTCCGATAGCCTATTTTGACCGATATTTTTATGATAAATGACAAATGCGTGAAAGTCTGAAAAGTACTACCTGCTTTAAGTCCTTTTACTATCTATCTAGTTGTTATTTTGTGAATAACAAAGCTATAAACTGCTAAATGGATAAAATAGTATCGTTCTGAGTTAAAAAAGTATTGTGTTTGATGCCTGATGATTTGTATTTTTGCGATTATAATTTTTAGATTTAATTACAAATATCATGAAGAAATCAAACAAAGTACCATGAAGAAAATTATTTATGCTTTATTTTTGATTTGTTCTTTTCCGTATTTACTCCATGCTCAGGGCATGCAGGTGTCGGGAAAAGTAACAGATGCTGGCGATGGTTCTCCTTTGTTAGGAGTTTCCGTTATTGTTAAAGGAAGCACGAACGGAACGTTGACGAATATTGATGGTCGATATTCATTAAATGTTCCCAATGGAGCTACCCTTGTGTTTTCATACATTGGAATGGAAACGGTAGAGGCTCAAGCCTCTCAAAATGTTGTTAACGTTGAGATGGTCCAAAAATCGAATGTGTTGCAAGAGGTTGTCGCCATCGGTTATGGAACGATGCGAAAGAGTGATTTATCCGGTGCCTCGATTACTGTAAGTGAGGAAAAATTGAAAGGTTCGATTATAACAAACCTCGATCAAGCCTTACAAGGACGCGCAGCGGGTGTTAACTCTGTTACAACTTCCGGCGCTCCAGGTTCTTCTGTCTCTATCCGGGTGCGTGGTCAATCTACTATCAACTCAAATGCAGAGCCTCTTTACGTTATTGATGGAGTTATCGTGCAAGGAGGTGGAAATAGCGGCGCCGATTTTGGATTAGGAGATGCTTTAGGAAATGGTAAAACATCTACAATTTCTCCGCTTTCAACAATAAATCCGGCTGATATTGTTTCGATGGAAATTCTAAAAGACGCTTCAGCTACAGCTATATATGGAGCGCAAGGTGCTAATGGTGTTGTTTTGATAACCACCAAACGTGGAAAAGCCGGAGAAGCTAAATTCACTTATGAGGGATTGGTTGGGGTTCAAAATCAATCTTCCCGTTTGGATATGATGAATCTGAGAGATTTTGCCGCTTATAGCAATTCTGTTTCAGCGGAGAGCAATTCTTTGGATGATAGAGTTGAATTTAGTGATATCTCTTTGCTTGGAGAAGGCACCAACTGGCAAAATGCTATTTTCCAACAAGCACTGATGCATCAACATCAAGTATCGGCACAAGGCGGTAGCGATGTTGTGAAATACTACGTTTCAGGTTCTTATTTGAATCAAGATGGAACTATTATCGGAACAAAATTCGATCGTTATGCTTTCCGTACAAACTTGGATGCTCAACTGAAACCATGGTTCAAACTAGGATTGAACGTTATGTATTCTGCAACGGATGAGCGTCTTGCATTAGCTGATAGTGACGAGGGAATTGTGAAGTTTTCTTTGCTTACACCTCCCGATATACCGATTTATGATGTTGATGGAAATTATGCAAGTGTAGTAAGAGAAGGATATACGCGTGTCAATCCGATTGCTATTGCGATGAACGACGATATTCTGTTGAAGCGTACAAAACTTGTAGGAAATATTTTTTCCGATATTACTTTGTTTAAAGATTTGGTTTGGCGTACAGAGTTAGGCTTTGATGTTAGTGGATCAAGAGCCGAAGTATTTGAACCTACTTTAGCTTTAGGTAACTGGAAACGTGCCATCAATTTAAACGCTTGGCAACGCAACAATAGTTTGTTCTGGCAATTCAAAAATTATCTTACTTACAACAAAACCATCAAAGAATTACATAATATAAATGTAATGCTTGGGCAAGAATTGTGGGAATCAAACTGGGAACATATGCGTATCAGTACGACCGGTCTTCCTTCTAACGATATTAAGAATCCGAGTTTAGGTAATGATCCTCAAATTGCTTCAGGATTTGGAAGCTCTTCCATGGTTTCTTTCTTTGGTCGTGCAATGTACAACTACGATGGACGATATATGGGTAC
Organism: Paludibacteraceae bacterium; assembly: GCA_036744815.1. Classification (GTDB taxonomy): domain Bacteria; phylum Bacteroidota; class Bacteroidia; order Bacteroidales; family Paludibacteraceae; genus H1. The sequence goes on along the minus strand of DAIOHI010000009.1, from coordinate 8,933 downwards.
ATATACATATCGTAGAGATGGTTCGTCTAACTTTGGACCTGAAAATCGCTGGGCTAATTTCCATTCTTTTGCCGGTTCGTGGCGATTCAGTGCGGAAGAATTTTTTGAACCGATTACTAACACCATGTCGAACGGAAAACTTCGTTTGGGTTGGGGACAAACCGGAAATTCAAATATCGGAGCATATCGTTGGGGAGCTGCTATCAGAACTATGGATAGCGGATTAGGAAAAGGTTACAGACAAAGCAATATTGCCAATCCTTATATCAAATGGGAAACACAAGAACAATACAATTTAGGTCTTGACTTAGGTTTCTTTAACGATCGCATTGTGTTTGTTGCTGATGCATACGATAAAACTTCAGAAGATATGTTGATGGCTTTACAGCTTCCTTCTTATATGGGAACGCGTGGTAACGAATCATCTGCTTTAGCATCGCCATGGGGAAATTATGGTACTATTAATAATAAAGGAATTGAATTTTCTCTATCGACTCGCAATTTGACCGGTGATTTTGAATGGGACACCGATTTCCAAATATCCTTTAACAAAAACAAACTTATCGCTCTTGACGGCACAGCATCTGCGCATATCGAAGGATATGGACAATGGAGCGATGTTGTAACAATTACAAATGTAGGAGATCAGCTTTATAATTTCTACGGTTATAAAGTAGTTGGAGTCTATAAAGATCTTGAGGATCTTCAAAATTCGGCAAAACCGGAAAAATATCCTACGGATGGAGTTTTTAACCGTTATAACACAACTTGGGTGGGCGACTTGAAATTTGAAGATATAAGTGGTCCCGGTGGAGTTCCTGATGGAGTTATCAATTCTTACGATAGAACAAATATCGGCTCTCCGATGCCTATATTTACTTATGGATTATCAAACACATTCCGTTATAAAAACTTTGATCTGACAGTCTTCTTAAATGGATCGTATGGAAATAAAGTATATAACTATATGGCAATGGAACTTTCGAATATGAAAAGTGTTTGGAATAATCAATTGGAAAAAGTGACACAACGTGCTCAAATGGAACCTATCAATGCCGATAAAGCATATCCTGCAACTATAAATGGTGTGGAAGTTTACAATTGGTTTGATGATATTACCAATGTTCGTGTTTCTAATTCGGATACTAAAATTCCGCGTGCAATTGCCAATGATCCTAACGATAACGACCGTATTAGTGATCGTTATATCGAAGATGGTTCTTATCTGCGGATAAAAAACCTTACTTTGGGTTACACATTCCCTGCAAAAAACACCCGCAAATGGAAAATTGATAATTTGAGACTTTATGTTAACGTTCAAAACTTATACACTTTCACCAAGTATTCGGGCTACGATCCGGAAATTGGAGCCAATCCGGCAAATGTCAATGTATATGGTTTGGATAATGGACGATATCCCTCACCTCAAATTTATTCTTGCGGTTTGAATTTCTCCTTTTAATCGTATAAAAAAAAGAAAGACATGAAAAAACATAATAAAATAAAAATTTTTGCTTGGGCTGTCTTTGTTACCATTGGCTTTGCTTCATGCGAAGATTTTCTTAACAGACCAACGGTAGACAGCTATACGGTCGATGGATTTTACCAAACGGACGAACAATGTTTCCAAGCGGTTAATCCTATATATAACTCGCCATGGTATGATTTCCAACGCGGTTTCTTCAAAATTGGAGAAGTGTTGTCGGGTAATTATTATTGGGGCTCATCTCCATATCTGACCTTTACGATCAATTCTACAGATGACGACTTGGTAAATATGTCGGCTTCGTTATGGTCGGTAAATGCATATTGTAACGGTATTCTTGAGAATATTGATGCAAAATCCGGTCCTAATGTAAGTGATTTGACGAAGAAAACTGTGAAAGGAGAAGCTTTGGTTTGGAAAGCAATGGCTTACTTTTATTTGGTTCGTACATTCGGAGCGGTGCCTATCATTCACGATAATTCATCCGAAATAGCTTCGGGCAATTACAATAACATATATAAAGCTCCTGTCGAAGATGTATATGCATACATCATTATGACGTTGGATAAAGCTATCGAATGGCTTCCTGAAACCAATCAAAATGGACGTATCGACCGATATTCTGCTTACGGACTATTGTCTAAAGTTTATTTGAGTCGTGCTGGATTAGGACAAAGCGGAAGTCGTAACCAAGAAGATTTGGATAAAGCTGCCGAATACTCTTTAAAAGTTATCGAAGAAAGCGGACGCGAATTAGTTCCGGTTTATTCTGATATTTTCCGATTGAAAAATAATTTTAGCAGTGAAAGTTTGTTAGCTTGGCATTGGGTAATTGGAGCCGATTGGACTTCGCAAAATACCTTACAATCCGATTTAGGTCTCACAGGATTTTCCGAATATGCAGATACTTGGGGCGGATATGCCGGTCCTTCGGTTGATTTACAAGATGCTTTTAGTGAAAATGCCTTATCGTTGACAAGAAATAATGTAGATCAACGCCGAAAAGCAACAATGATGATGTATGGCGATGTTTACGATTATTTTTGGGTGGATAAAGGCGGATTTAATTATACGGACTTTTGTTTAAATACCGTAGGTGAATTCCAAACCCCAACAGGTGCTAACGCAGTAAAACATTTAGTAGGCAACAATAACGATCATATTATCGGTATTGGAACAAGTATGGCAAATATGAGAACCAGTTTAAGTACGCATCTACTTCGCCTTGCCGATGTATATCTTATTTATGCGGAAGCTGTAATAGGAAACACGGCTTCAACAACAGATATGAAAGCATTGAAGTATTTCAACGAAGTTCGTAGCCGAGCTGGATACACCACAGCTAAAACAAGTATCACTTGGCGCGACGTGTGGTTGGAAAGACGTTTGGAACTTGCTTGTGAAGGCGATCGTTGGTACGATTATGTACGTTGGCATTATTATCAACCGGCACAAGCTATTGCCGAAATTAAAGCTCAACGACGCAATGGATACAATGGCTTGAACAGCTATTACGAAAATGGAAATTTGGACACAAGCGTTACCTATTATGATACAGGCGCAGCTGCTCCAAACATTACTGACGAACATTTTGAATTACCTTTCCCTGATACGGATTTGACTATGAATCCGAATCTGTTGAAAGATCCGGTAAAGTTCGATTTTAGTACAATTAGTTATTAAAAAGACAAAAAGCATTAAGATGAAAAATATAGATCAATTAACCAGTTTGTGGGTTAAAGCTTTGACAGCCTTGTGTCTCATATTTGCAATGGGCAGTTGTGACGAACAACCGGAGGCTTTCGAATTGACAGATGGTATTCCTAGCATCAGCTATGTTCGTGTGCCCGATGCAGCATCGAGCGATTCATTGCTTGCAGGAGCTTACTTGAATAATAGTATCGCCATTATCGGACAAAATCTTAAAAGCGTGTCCGAAATGTGGTTTAACGACCAAAAAGCGGTATTAAACACCAGTCTTATGACTGACGAAGTAATTATAGTTTCGATACCCAAAGCCATTCCGGAATATGTAACGAATAAGATTTATTTTATCAATAAGTCAAAACGAGATACTATTGCGTATGATTTTAATGTATTGGTTCCCTCTCCTTTAGTTAGCAGTATGAAGTGCGAATATGTTGCCGAAGGTGATGTTGCTGTTATAAATGGAAATTATTTCTTGCCCGTAGAAGGTTCGGACGATCCTGTGGTTGTTTTTACGCCTAACATACAGGCAACCACAGTTGTTTCGCATTCTCATAGTCAAATTCAAGTTATAGTTCCAGCGGGAGCTGAAGAAGGACCAGTTTCCGTTCGTTCGCGTTACGGTACGACTCGTTCTACTTTCTATTTCCGTGATACTCGCGGTATGATATTGGATTGGGATAATTTGAATGCTAACGGCGGATGGCGTCCGGGTAATGTTTCGAATACGGATCCGGAAGGTCTTTCCGGAAATTATGTTCGCTTCAAAGGTGCTCTTAAAGGCGATTTATCAGATTGGAGCGAGGATGCTTTCTCGTTTAATCTTTGGGGAAGTTCAAACGGACGTCCGGAAGGAAATCTTTTCTCGACAGATCCTGCTACTTCGGTACTTAAATTTGAAATAAATGTACTTGACGCTTGGAAAGCGAATGCTATGCAATTGATTTTCTCTCCTTGGAATACAGTTAACAACGGATTTATTGCCGACAAAAATATTCCAAGAGCCTTGTGGAGACCATGGGAAGCAAGCGGAAGCTATGTTACCGATGGATGGGAAACAATTACAATTCCTCTAAAAGACTTTATATACAATCATGAAGGAGTAAGTTTAGGTGAAATGCCTCCAAGTAATGGATACGGAAGTCTTAGTTTCTTTGTTTATCACGGAGGAGTTCTCGGAACGGATTGTACACCGCATATTTTGCTTGATAATATCCGTGTTGTACCTCAATAAATCAATACTTTTATTTCATTACGAAAAAAATAGAAATACTATGTTATACAAAATAAAACAATACTTGTCGGCAAGCATGTTGATATGCTTGGTAGCTTGCGGTCTGTTATTTTCCGCATGCGAAAAAGAAAACGACATTAATGTGATAAAACTGGACGTTTTTGGTCCTTCGCCTGCTTTGCGCGGAGGCGAACTCCGGTTTATCGGAACGAATCTGGATAAAGTGAAATCGATAATTATTCCCAATGGAATAGAGGTAACCGAAATTACGAAAGTAAGTTCAAATGAAATAAAAATAACAATACCTCAAAATGCCACTCCGGGTATCGTGATACTGAAAACGCCTGATGGAGAAATTAAAACTAAAACTAGTTTAACTTTCAGCGAACCTATTTCTATTAAGTCAGTATCTCCTAAAAGCGTTAAAGCCGGCGACACTTTTGTTGTCGAAGGAGATTATCTGAATTTAATAGCGAAAGTGATTTTCTCGACGGAGGTGGCTGTCGATAGTACGGATTTTATAAGTCAAACCCGTTCTAAGATTGAAGTCAAAGTGCCTCTTGCTGCACGAACAGGGAAAGTGAGTATTGCAAATGGAGCTGAAATTCCAATCATTGTATATAGCGATGACGAAATTCAAGTTGCTTTGCCTCAGATAACGAAAATTTCACCCAAACCGATAAAACCCGGAGCAGAATTAACCATTACCGGAGTAGATTTTCAGTTGGTAGAATCAATTCTTTTTGCAGAAAATATTTCTGTAACTGAGTTCTCTGTAAACGAGGAGAAAACTACGATTAAAGTAATTGTACCTGCAACGGCTAAAGAAGGTGTCGTAAAATTAGTTACTTTCTCAGGAATAGAAATCGAATCCGAAGAATTAACTCTTATTGCTCCTACAATCACATCTATCAGTCCCAATCCGGGAAAAAACGGCAATGATTTAACTATTGCAGGAACGAATCTGGACTTGGTAACTTCGGTTGTGTTCGGTGGCGATGTGGAAGGTACAATCTCTTCTAGATCGGCAACATCTATCGTTGTCTCTATTCCTAAAACAGCGACAGAAGATGTTGTAACCTTGAATACACATTCAGGAAAAACCGTAGAAAGTCCTAAGTTAACTTTAGTGAAACCAACTATCAGCAGTATTTCTCCTTCGAGCTTAATGGCAGGAGGTGAAATAACAATTAGCGGTAGCAATTTGGATTTAGTCGTTTCTGTTATATTCGGAGGAGGTCAAACGGTGGAAGCTGTTGTGGCTGAATCGGCTTCGATCTTGAAGTTGAATGTTCCGATGGCGGCAGAATCAGGCACTATAACTTTAGTGACGGTTAACGGAACGGAAGTACATTCAACACAAAGTTTAACTGTGCAACCGGCAGATGTACCTGTTATTACCAGCATCACTCCTACATCAGTTAAGCCGGGTGCTTTGCTAACTATTCACGGAACGAAACTGCATTTGGTCGAAAGTATTTATTTCCAAGACAATGTGAAAGCTACTCAATATGGTTCGCGCAGCGAAACCTTGATAGAAGTTTATGTACCTAGCACTGCGAAAAAAGGTAATGTAAGTCTTAAACTGATAGCCTTTGACGGAAAAGAAGTTACTTCTCCCGAGTTTGTGATAAGCGGTACTGATCCTGTAACTGATCCAAGTTTGCTCATTTTTGATTTTGAAAATGGAGTAATTGGTGGTGGACGTTGGGATGGTGTTGGACAAGAAAGCACAGCGGATGGAGTTTCTGGAGCATATTATGAAATAACATCGAGCAACTGGAGTTCAGGGTATTGGTGGGTTGCCGAAAACTGGATGACTCATCCATCTGTTTCTGGTAAGGATAATTATGTAGTGAAAATGGATATTAGATTACGTGTAGATGTACCTGCAAATAATTCAGAGGTTCGTTTAATGCTTGGGGGGAATGTCGTTAACATACTTCCATACTTGCTAAGTGGAGGTAATTGGACAACAGGTGGAGAATGGAAGACAATCACAATACCTTTGACTGAATGGACTGATTTATCAGACCCGACGCCAGCAAAAGAAGGAGAATGGGGGATTGCAACGTGGATTAATGGAGTGAACTTTACAGGATTCTGTGTAGATAATATTCGTTACGAACATAAATAAATAATATCTTTTTTGAAAAGGGAGAAATATTCCTGAGAGAGTTTTCTCCCTTTTCTGTTTTTTTTGAGAAGTTACTATAATCGCATTTGATTAATAAATTTCAGTTCATTGATTATCTTATTTGAATTAAATTAGCTCGTGAAAAATATTATTTATTTGATCTGTGTTTCAATAATGCTTTGTTTTCTTGCTTGCGACGATAGTAAAGGAAATGGAGGAGAGATAGATATAAAAAAACCCTTGCTCCTATCTTCAACACCTTCAAATGAAGAGAAAAATGTGGGAACTGGTGATGTTGTTATTGTTTTGACTTTCGATCAGAATGTAACTTTGGTCAATCCTTCGGAAATAACACTAAATAACGAAAATATTGTAAGCGCTACCGCAGCCTTCAAAGAATTGAAAATTTCAGTTACTTTGGAGAAAGCCACTCAATACAAACTGCTTGTGCCGGCAGGAAAAATAAAAGGACCTACGGGTCTGTTGGCAGATAAAATAGAAATTAATTTTACTACAAGAGGAAGTCTTGACGAGACGATAAGCAAAACGCTTTGTACATCCAATCCTTCATCCGAAGCTCAAAATGTTTATGATTTTCTACGAGAAAATTTCGGGGAAAAAATAATTTCCGGAGCCATGGCTAACGTTAGTTGGAATACAAACGAAGCTGATTGGATATATAAACATACTGGAAAATATCCGGCTCTCAATTGTCTCGATTACGTTCATCTTTATGCTTCGCCGGCGAATTGGATTAATTACGAGAATACCGAAGTGGCAGAAAAATGGTGGGCAAATAATGGTTTGCTTGCTGCTATGTGGCATTGGAATGTTCCCACGTCGGAAGGCAATAGCACTTATAATTTCTATACAGATAAAACCTCTTTTAATGCAGCAAACGCTGTGATTGATGGAAGCTATGAAAACAATATTGTGAAAGCCGATTTGAATAAAATTGCCGATAATTTGCTTTTACTAAAAGAAAAAAACATTCCAATCATTTGGCGTCCTTTTCACGAAGCTTCGGGCGGATGGTTTTGGTGGGGTGCAAAAGGAGCCGAGCCTTGTAAAAAGTTGTGGATAATGATGTTCGAAATATTCGAAGCCAAAGGATTGAACAACTTGATTTGGGTTTGGACAAGCCAAACGAATGATTATGAGTGGTATCCAGGCGATGACTATGTAGATATTATCGGTTGCGACATATACAATAAAAATAGCGTGACGGATATTTATTCCATGTTCGAAAGCATTCGAGATGATTATCCGAATAAAATGCTTGCTTTGAGCGAATTCGGTAATGTTTCCAAATTGTCAGACCAATGGAACGCCGGAGCAAAATGGTTGTGGATGATGCCTTGGTACGATTACGATCGGACAGTAAATCCATCAAGCAACGCTTTCAACGAAACAACACATCAGCATGCAAACATCTCGTACTGGCAAAATGTATTGGACGCTGAAACGATTATCACAAGGGACGAAATGCCCGATCTTAAATAAAAAATATAATGATGAAAACACATCAATTCGCAGTTATCGTATTTTGCCTGATTTCGCTTTCTTCCTGCTTCCCGAAAGAAGATCTTAGTCCGGTAGTGACAGAAATATATTCCGATGCATGGAGTTTTCGTGCCGGAGAAGGCGATAGTACTTGGCGTGTACAAGCTGTCGATTCGTTTTGGACGGAAGTAACTGCTTCTCAAAATTTGAAAGAACAAAATATTACTCTCGAAAATGGCTTTGCTTGGTATCGCAAATCAATCACCTTGTCTGAGGATTTACAAGAATCACTCAAAAAGAAAGGTGCAGCCATTATTCATTTGGGACGTTTTGCTGCATGCGACGAAGTTTATCTGAATGGAAAATTAGTTGGTAAAACCGGAGAATTTCCGCATAATTACATGGGATATTTTGATGGAGAAAGAAGTTACATTGTTTATGAAGAAGATTGGAACACAGAAGGCGAAAATGTTATTGCCATTAAGTTTCATGATGGCTGGAGCCAGAATTACGGATTTTTAGATGGAAATTCCTTCCGTATATCTTCGGCAACTACGGTCGAAAAACTATCCTTTACTACGCAAGTTGGCGATTCGGATTACATTTTTATGGCTGAAAATCCAATTGAAATAACAACTCGAATTGAAAATAATAATAAATGGGCGGTAGAAGGACGTTTGTTTATTACTTTCACAAGCGACGATTACCGTCCGCTTCGAAGCGATTCCCTCGATGTGAAAATAGAAGGACAAAAAACTTGGGAAAATAATTTCACTTACAACAATCCGCTTCCCGGCTTTTATCGCTACACACTGCAATTTGAGTACAAAGACAGTATTGTGTCGGAAAAGAAATTGAATGTTGGC
>DAIOHI010000008.1:0-19826 GCA_036744815.1 Paludibacteraceae bacterium | reverse complement strand
CCCGCATTGGAACAAAATTTTTATATCCTGGATGCGGTTACGGCGGAAGTTGTTTCCCTAAAGATGTTAAAGCTTTAATAAAAACAGCATCTGACAATGGATACCAAATGCAAGTTTTAAAAGCGGTTGAAAATGTCAACGACAAACAAAAACGGATTTTATTTGACAAATTTAGCAGACATTACAACAATAATTTATCGGGAAAAACCGTTGCTATTTGGGGTGTTGCTTTCAAGCCGGAAACCGACGATATACGAGAAGCGCCATCATTAGTTAACATAGAACTACTTCTTGAAGCAGGATGCATTGTAAAGATTTATGATCCAATCGCAATGAATGAGGCTCAACGCGTTCTTGGAGACCGCATTTTATATTGTTCTGACTTATACGATGCCGCACTAGACGCTGACGCCGTTATGTTATTGACCGAATGGAAAGAATTCCGTTTGCCATCATGGAAAGTGCTGAAAAAGACAATGAAACATGCCTTGGTAATTGATGGAAGAAACATTTATGACAAAAAAGAACTTAAAGAAAATGGCTTTGATTATTACGGAATAGGAGGATAACATCTGACGTTTTACACCTAAGCTAAAAGTAACAATTATAAAATCATACTTATAAAACAATATATTAATGAAAAATTTATTATTAGAAAAAATAGAAAAAAGAAATATTATTGTCGGCGTAGTTGGCTTAGGCTACGTAGGGTTGCCCCTTGCTGTAGAAAAGGCTAAAGCAGGCTTCAAAACGATTGGTTTTGATGTACAAGACCAAAAAGTAGAGATGGTAAATGCTGGACATAATTATATTGGCGATGTTGTAAATGAGGATCTAGAAGAAATTGTAAAAAAGGGCTTATTGTCAGCCACAACAGATTTCAGTTTTGTAAAGAATGTTGACTTTATTGCAATTTGCGTTCCAACACCGCTCGACAAATACCAACAACCGGACACTAGTTATATTTGTACTTCGGCGGAAGCTATCGCCCAACACATGAAAAAAGGCACAATGGTAGTGTTGGAATCAACCACTTATCCTGGTACAACCGAAGAATTATTAAAGCCTATTTTAGAAAAAGGTTCGGGATTAGTTTGTGGAAAAGATTTTTATTTAGGATTTTCGCCCGAGCGCGTTGATCCGGGAAATCTAATCTACAAAACAAAAAACACCCCAAAAGTAGTAGGAGCTATTGGCGAAGATGCGTTGGAAGTAATTGCTGCGATGTACCGCGCAGTGCTTGACAGCGATGTACATACGGTTTCAAGTCCTGCTATCGCCGAGATGGAAAAAATTCTTGAAAACACTTACCGTAATATTAACATCGGACTTATCAATGAATTGGCTATTTTATGTCATCGTATGAAAATCAATCTTTGGGAAGTAATTGATGCCGCAAAATCAAAGCCTTATGGATTTCAAGCTTTTTATCCTGGACCTGGACTGGGAGGGCATTGCATACCGCTTGATCCTTATTATCTTTCGTGGAAAGCTCGTGAATATGAATTCCATACTTCGATGATTGAATCGTCAATGATGATAAATGATCGCATGCCGGAGTATTGTATGGAACGCTCAGGAGACATTCTAAATAGGCATAAAAAATCCCTCAACGGATCTAAAGTTCTTGTCTTAGGCGTTGCTTACAAGCAAGATATTGATGACTACAGAGAGAGTCCGGCATTAAAAGTTATTGATAAATTGCAATCGAAAGGAGCTAATGTTGTGTTCTTCGATCCATACATATCAGAATACAGATACGAAGGTAAAACTGTAAAAGGAGAAGCTCAACTAAGCATTGATTTGTTGAAATCTTCTGACTTGGTTGTTGTAACCGCAGCGCACACCAATGTCGATTATGATTTCGTACAACAAAATGCAAAAGCCATTTTCGACACGAAAAATGCAATGAAAAACGTAAAATCTCGAAACAATATCGAATTACTATAATATTAAATGAGTAAAAATATTTGTGTTATCGGAGGCGGAAGATGGGGACAAAATCATATTAGAACTCTCTTTCAAATGGGAAATTTGGGAGCTATTGTTGAAAACAACAACCAACGTTTAAACGAATTGTTGACCCAATATCCCACTACTGGATTTTCAGATTTAAATGATGCTATTGATAAGGCTTTCGATGGCTATATTATTGCAACTCCAGCTCCAACGCATCATTCTATTGCAAAAAAACTTTTGGAAAAAGGATTGAATGTATTAGTTGAAAAACCGATGACACTTTCATCCGAAACGTCAAGAGAATTAGTTGAAATCGCAGAGAAAAGTGGCTCTCGATTGATGGTAGGACATGTTCTCCTTTTTCATCCGGCTATCAAAAAAATTAAAGAAGTAATTGACACCGGCAAAATAGGAAAGCTTTATTATATTTATTCCACTCGATTAAATTTGGGAACAATACGAACTGAAGAAAACGTATTTTGGTCCTTTGCTCCGCACGATATATCTGTTTTAGATTATTTGATCGGCAGTCCGGCAATTCAAATAGAATCCAAAGGATCAAAATTTTTGCAAAAGAATGTATACGACTACACGATGACGCAATTAACTTACCCCGATAATGTTCAAGCACACATTTTCGTTTCCTGGCTGCATCCATTCAAAGAACAACGTTTGGTAGTAATAGGCAGCAAAGGAATGATTACTTTTGAAGATTCTTCTGCCGAAAAGGAAATCAAATTTTACGACAAACACATTGAGTTTGTAGAAAGCAATCCTGTGAAAGTTGAAAACCCAACGGAAATTATTTCTTACGAGAAGAAAGCTCCTTTAAACGAAGAACTTGCATACTTCATTGAACATCTAGACGGAAAAATAGAAATTGCCGACGGAAAATCAGGCATGGAAGTTGTTAAGGTTTTAGAAAAAGCTCAAGAATTAATTGACAAAGCTAATTAATCATTAAGTTTCAGATGGAAAAAAAATACTTTGTTCATGAAAGCAGCTTTGTCGATGACAATGTAACAATAGGAAATGGTAGTAAAATTTGGCATTTTTGTCATATACAGAAAGGAGCGCAATTAGGCGAAAACTGTTCCTTGGGACAAAACGTAAATGTTGCTAACAATGTAAAAATAGGCAACGGAGTACGAATTCAAAACAACGTATCGGTTTACGAAGGCGTAGAATTGGAAGACAATGTTTTTTGTGGTCCTTCTTGCGTTTTTACAAATGTAACCACTCCCCGCGCCCATTATTCGGTACATGGCATATATGCTAAAACGCTTATCAAGTGGGGAGCTTCTTTAGGAGCTAATTCTACTGTTGTGTGCGGACATACGGTTGGACGATGTGCTTTGATAGCTGCAGGAGCAGTTGTCACAAAAAACGTAAAGGACTATGCATTAATGGCTGGCGTGCCCGCAAAACAACTCGGTTGGGTGTGCGAATGCGGTGAACGATTATCAGAAAATTTCACATGTACTAAATGTGCTAAAAAATACAAAGAAACAAACAACGGATTAATTGAATTGAAATAATATGCAGTTCAGAGACTTAATAAAACAATACAACGTCCTTAAACCCGAAATCGACAAAGCGATGACAGAAACCGCAGCTTCGGGAGGTTATATAATGGGCAAAGCGGTAAAAGAATTAGAAAGTGAATTGGCTGAATACGTCGGTGTAAAACACTGTATTACATGCGCCAACGGCACTGACGCACTGACACTTGCTTTAAAAACATGGGACATCGGAGCAGGAGACGCCGTTTTTGTGCCCGACTTTACTTTTTTCGCATCCGCCGAAGTAGTTTCATTAGAAGGTGCTACGCCTGTTTTTGTAGATGTTTTGGAAGATACTTTCAACATAGATCCTCAACATCTGGAAATCCAAATCGAAAAAACATTAAAAGAAGGTAAACTTACGCCGAAAGTAATTATCACCGTTGACTTATTTGGACTTCCGGCTGATTATTTTGCAGTAAGAAAAATTGCAGACAAGTACGGTTTGTATATTTTAGAAGATAGTGCGCAAGGATTTGGTGGACAAATTGGCGATCGCATGGCATGCACTTTTGGCGACATTGCAACCACCTCATTCTTCCCAGCAAAACCATTGGGTTGCTATGGTGATGGAGGAGCAGTATTTACCGACAACGACGAATGGGCAGAAATTATTAACTCATTGAAAGTACATGGCAAAGGGTCATTCAAATACGACAATGTGCGTATTGGAGTAAACTCCCGTCTTGATACCTTGCAAGCGGCTATACTAAGACCTAAGTTTAGAGCGTTTAAAAATTATGAAGTAGCGGACATAAACAAAGCTGCAACATCATATAGCAAAAATTTAAAAGACATAGTAAAAACTCCGATTATCCCGGAAGGTTATGTATCGAGTTGGGCACAATACACCATTATACTAAAAGACGAAGAACAACGCAACGGATTGCAAACTTATTTAAAAGAACAGGGCATTCCAAGCATGGTCTATTATCCAAAACCATTACACGAACAAACAGCCTACAAACACTTAGGATACAAAAAAGGGGATTGTCCTATTACGGAAAAATTGTGTGCAACGGTTTTATCCCTACCTTTGCATCCATATATTACGGAAGAAGAAGTGAATTTGGTATGTGAGAAGATAAAGGAGTTTCTTAGAATACACTTTTAAAGAATTTCACAAATAAGGATTAATCTTATTTAGATTATAAATCATCTTTTATGTTTCTGTGAAAACTCTGCCTAATTTTAGAATATTTTTTTATCTAGATGCAGCTAAAAAATAAAATAGCAAAAAATAAATCATTAATCGAGAGTTTGTTTTCATTGTCGATATTAAATGGGATGAATGTTATTCTTCCTTTGGTTACATTACCATATATCCTAAGAGTCATTGGCGCATCCCACTACGGTTCATATTCTTATGTATATATCTTAATTCAATATTTAGTATTAATAACAACGTATGGATTCAATTACTCTGCGACAAAACAAATATCTCAGAATAGACACAGTATAGAAAAGATAAATACAATATATAATTCTGTTACTATATGTCGTCTATTATTATTGGCGGTTAGTATATTAATTTTCATGCTATTATCTCCACTTTTATTAAACAATCACACAGAAAGATTACTATTTATCATGGGCATGGGAGTTGTTATTGGAGACATATTTAATCCTGTTTGGCTTTTCCAAGGAATGGAAAAAATGAGATATATGACAATTGTAAATATAGTCTCTAAATCTATTTTTACGATTTTAATATTTATTTTCATCAGACAACCTAGCGATTATATCTATATTATATTATTCAATAGTTGTGGTTTTTTATTGTCAGGATTGATAAGCTCATTTATTGCGAAAAAACAATTTAAAATTATATATAAAACACCTAAATACGCAGATATAAAATTCCAATACAAAGAAGGATGGGAATTATTTGTTTCGTCAATTGGCATAAACCTCTATGCGAATATTAATATTTTTATTCTGAAATTTTTTGTCAATGATGCTATTTTAGGAATATATTCAGCTGCTGAAAAAATAATTAAAGGATTGAAGTTATTAGGAAGTACAATTTCGCAATCTTTATTTCCTCATTTAGGATATAGTTTTAAAAATCAAACAATTAAGCAATCATTAAGACAATTAAAGCGAACAGCAATTCCTTTTGCATTATTACTGTCCTTATTTTCTATTTTAACTTTTGCGTTTTCTGATGCACTAATAACATTATTTGGAGGTAAAGAATATATTGATGGAGCAATATTAATTCGTATTATGAGTGCCACTATTTTACTAGGGGGATTGAATTCTCTTTTAGGATTTTCAGGATTAGTAAATCTTAATTACCAAAGAAATTTTCTTATTGGTGTTGTTCTTACAGGTATAATTTGTATTGTTTTTCTATTGTCATTCCTTCCTATTGGAGGTGTTGAGGTTGCAGCATGGACTTCGGTTCTATCCGAAACAATACTATTTTCTATAATTATTATTTCTTTTCATAAAATAAATAAAAAAAATACTTAAGATGATCATATATATATTCGTGTTATTTATACTGTCATACTTTATCATAAGGTATGATGTCATGCAAAAAACATCAGGGTATACATTTTCTTATTTATTTATACTGTTAAACTTTATACTTATAGCAGGACTCCGCTATAAAATAGGTTCAGACACATTAGTGTATATGGAAGAGTATATAGAATATCCTAGTTTATTTGATTTAGCTAGATATGATATTTTATGGGTGTTGTTTTGTGCTATATGTAAGACTATATCAAAGAGCTTCTTTTTCATGCAATTTGTGCAAGCACTTATTATAAATTGCATTTATTTTTACTTTATTTATAAAAATACGAATTATCGATTTACTGCATTATTTTTATATTTCATTTTTGGATTTCTCTATTTCAATACAGAAATCATGCGAGAATCATTAGCTGTTGCTATATTTTTACTTTCACTTCATTCTTTCTATAAGAAAAAATGGATACGATATTTTCTTCTTGTTATTATTGCTTCTCTTTTCCATTCTTCAGCCTTAATAACACTATTTTTCCCTTTAGTACACAGAATAAAGATTAGCAATTTCTTTTTTTACTCTATATTAATATTGACATTGCTATCTAACGTTCTGTGGAAACTATTCAATGAATCCATTCACTACTTTTTTATTTTGTCAAGCAGTATAGAAAGTAAAGCAAGTGCTTATTTAGATAACGATGCCTTTATCTATAATTTTAACGGTATATTATTGGGAATTATTATTTACGTGTTGCTCCCGCTAATATTTGTTTTTTTAGCAAAAAAATATGAACAAACAAACATAAAAGAATCTCCATTTCTATGGCTCTATATTTTATTTGGTATTTTTGTAGTTTTCAACAATACTATTTTCATGCGATTTCAAAATTATTTATTTTTCCCATTCATAATCTTTCTAAGTAACTTTTTTTTTGAATCAAAAAAGAGCTTAAAATATATATTTTTACGCAAAACGAAAATAGCGATACTACTTTTATCTCTTTTTATTGGCCGACATTATAACTATTTCAAACCAGATATAACAGAAACCACATATATATATAATCGATATTTTCCTTATCATTCTATTATAACAAAAAAAACTACAACCGAAAGAGAGTTATTAGATTATTATTGGTAAATAAATTATTTTAACTATGAATCCATTATTGAGCGTCATTGTTCCAACAAAAAACAGATATAAATATCTAAAACATTTAATAGACTTAATAGATAGTTTCAATTCAAATGATATTGAATTAGTTATTCAGGATAATTCAGACAACAATCAAGAAATATTACTGTTTTTGGATAATAAAAGCTACCCAAATGTTAGATATTTTTATACAACAGATAAATTATCAATGTCTAGAAACTCTGATGCTGCGATATTAAATTCTACAGGGGAGTACGTATGCTTTATTGGTGATGATGATGGCGTTTGTCGCAATATCATTGACTGTGCTAAATGGATGAAAAAAAGCGATATAGATGCAGTCAAACCCAGTAAAGTTGGTTATTATTGGGGTGATTACAACAAAGAAAAGCTTAAAGACAACTTAAGTCAAACTCTCGTCTTCAAAAAAATAAAATATAGCTTCCAATTTGTAGAACCCTTAAAAGAGTTAGAAACCACTTTAAAAATAGGATTTCAAGACAAAAGAAATCTTCCTTTTTTGTATAACGGAATTGTCAAACGCTCTGTTTTGAATGAAATATATTCTATTGGTAAAACTTATTTTCCAGGAGGATCTCCTGACATTTCTAATGGAGTCTCTCTGTGCTTCTACATAAAAAAATATGCAGTAATCAATATCCCTGTTGTTATACCAGGAACTTCATATATGACAGGAGGTGGAATCCACAAGAGGGAAGGAAAAATATCAAACTTAGAAGATGTTGGTTTTATAGATCAATCTGTTATTGACAATTGGGAGAAGAAGATTCCTAAAATATGGGCAGGAAAATTTGCATGGCCTGAATCAGCATTAAAAGGACTAAAATATGTTGGATATTTTGAGTATTTAGAAAAAATGAACTATGATTATATGTTTGCAAATTTTTCAATATATCATTATCCATATAGAAAATTAGCATGGGAATACACCCCAAATAAAATTAAATATATTTCATATGTTTTTTGGATATTGTCCTATAACATATGCCGAGTAACTAAAAATAAGATAGTAGCATTATTTTGTAACAAAACAAATGGTTTAATCAGAGTTGGTAACATGCAGACAATAATTGATGCTGAAAAGTATTTGATGAATAAATGCGATAATAATCTTTTCTTTAAATAAATCAGAAATGTTCGAAAACAAACAAATTCTTTTTCTAACAAGCATCTATCCTTCCCCTGATTTTGAGATGCTAAATAGCACATCTGTATGTCATTTTTTCACAAAAGAATGGGTAAAGATGGATTATTCAGTAAAAGTTATTTATAATTACCCTAGATACTTCTTCATCTTTCACTGGATTGCTCGTTTCATAGAAAAAAGAATCGCAAATAGAGTAGGGGCTGGATTTATTGCAAGGAAAAGAGTAAAGAAGGATAAGAAATATATTATAGAAGGGGTTATTATTAATCGTTTTCCTTTATATAAATTTATGCCTAAAGGTAAGTTTTCAAAAAAACATATAGAAAAACAAATAGAAAAAATAGAAAAAAACAATCTCTCTGATAACTTTAGACCAACCGCCATTATTGGCCATTTCCATTATCCTAATTTGGAAATAATACACAGATTAAAAAAAACATATCCTAATGCAAGAACTAGTCTTATTATACATGGAGATACTAAAAACATGGAAACAGTATATGGGGATCGAGTTTGGACATTAATAAAATCTATTGATGTTTGGGGATACAGATCAATAAGTATCAAAAATAATTTTGAGTTGAATTATGGGATACAACAACATTCATTTATTTGCTATTCAGGTATTCCCATAGAATCAATACAAAATATTGAGAAAAAGCTTGATACTACGACTAAGAAGTTTATTTTTGTAGGTTCTCTTCTAAAACAAAAACACCCTACTTCAATTTTATATGCGCTAAATAGAGCTTTTCCCAATCACGATTTTTCTATGACCTATATTGGATCTGGGCAAGAAGAAAAAAAAATAAAAAATACTGCGAAAACATTAAATATTGAAGAAAATATTATTCTAAGAGGAAGACTTCCTAGAGAACAAGCATTTGAAGAGCTAAAAATGGCTGATTGTTTTATTATGTTAAGCGAAAAAGAGACATTTGGACTTGTTTATTTGGAAGCAATGGCAAAAGGATGCATCACCATTGCTTCTAGAGACGAGGGTATGAATGGAATTATAGAACATGGTGTAAACGGCTTTTTTTGTAAAGCTGGAGATGACAAAGAACTTACTGACCTAATAAATCATATCAACACTCTTTCCTTACAGGAAAAAACAGCTATATCCAAAAAAGCAATAGAAACCGCAAAAAACATGACCGACCATCAAGTTGCAAAAAATTATATAAATTCAATTTTAAAATAAAATGAACATGTCACTATTTAAAGATAAAACTTTATTAATTACAGGAGGCACTGGCTCTTTTGGTAATATGGTATTGAAACGCTTCCTTGATTCAGATATAAAAGAAATCAGAATTTTCAGTAGAGATGAAAAAAAACAAGATGACATGCGTCATGCAATCCAAAACCCAAAGGTAAAGTTCTATATCGGGGATGTTAGAGATAGAGCATCTGTGGATAATGCAATGTTTGGTGTTGATTACATTTTTTCTGCAGCAGCTTTGAAACAAGTACCTTCTTGTGAGTTTTTTCCAATGCAAGCCGTTATGACAAATGTGATAGGAACTGACAATGTAATAGAATCAGCGATACAACATAAAGTAAAGAATATTGTTGTTTTGAGTACTGATAAAGCTGCCTACCCGATTAATGCAATGGGAATAAGCAAAGCCATGATGGAGAAAGTTGCAATTGCGAAAGGACGAGCATTAGGTTTAGATGCATGTACAACCATCTGCTGCACTCGATATGGAAATGTAATGGCATCTCGCGGTTCTGTTATTCCTTTATGGATTGAACAAATAAAGGCAAATATGCCGATAACTATTACCGATCCTGAAATGACTCGTTTTATGATGACATTGGAGGATGCGGTAGATTTAGTTGTATATGCATTTGAACACGGCTGTAATGGAGATCTATTCGTTCAGAAAGCACCTGCAGCAACTCTATATATATTAGCTCAAGCTTTAAAAGAACTCTTTCACTCCGACTCTGAGATTCGTATTATAGGACCACGTCATGGTGAAAAAACATACGAGACGCTAGTTACTAGAGAAGAGATGACAAAAGCTATAGATATGAATGAGTATTACAGAATACCTTGTGATGCACGTGATTTAAATTATGATAATTTAGAAAGAGGGAATGAAACAATTAGTTTAACCAACGACTATCACTCTCATAATACCAAATTGCTTACCGTGGAAGAGATGAAACAATTATTATTTAAGTTAGATGTCATCAATCAAGACGTAACTATAAAAAAGCATTTGTTATAAATTCAAACTTATTTTTAATTATCATATAAAATACTTAAATATGAAAATTCTTGTATTAGGTGCCAATGGGATGGCTGGACATACTATATCTTTATATTTTTTGGAACAAGGACATGATGTTACAACATATTCGACAAGCCCTATATCTTTTTGCAATAAAAGTATTGTAGGTAATGCTTTTGAAACAAGTAATTTCCTACAAGTATTAATAATGGAAAATTACGATGCTGTTATCAATTGTATTGGTTTACTTAATCAAATCGCAGACAACAATCCATCTAAAGCTGTATATTTAAATAGTTATTTACCTTACCTAATTGTGGACACATTGAGAAAGAAAAAAACTAAATTAATTCACATGAGTACCGATTGTGTTTTTGCAGGAAATACTGGACCGTATTATGAAGACAGCCTTCGGGATGGATTGTCATTTTATGATAGGACTAAAGCTTTAGGAGAAGTTTGTGATAACAAGAATTTAACTTTTCGTAATTCGATAATAGGACCTGACATAAATGAAAATGGTATTGGACTATTTAATTGGTTCATGAAACAAGAAGCACCTATAAATGGTTATATTAAAGCTATGTGGACTGGAGTTACTACTTTAACTTTAGCAAAAGCAATGGAGCAAGCTCTTAAAGAAAATTTATCCGGACTTTATAATTTGGTAAATAACACAAGTATATCAAAATACGACTTACTACAATTATTTAATAGACACCTAAAGGACAGTAAAATTAGAATAGACAAATCAGACACTCTAAAACTTGACAAATCGCTCAGATGTAGAAGGACTGACTTCTCATTTAAAGTCCCCACATACGAACAGATGGTAATAGAAATGAAAGAATGGATATACTCACATCCTGATTTATATCCATTGTATTTAAAATAAATCATATCATGACCAATCTTAATGAAGCAAAAATATTATTATTCTATCCTTTCGGGGCAACAAAGCATTATGGGGATAGCATTAAAGCTGAACTAATCAGACGAGGAGCCTTTGTTATTGGATATGACGAAAGACCCTCCCAAAACTCCATTATTAAGGTTATTATCAGATTGTTCAAAAAAAAAATACCTGCTATATTTTCTACATACATATACAGTATTATTAAAAAAAACAAGGATATAGATTTTAATTATATTTTAGTTTTAAGGGGAGAGGCCTTTACTGAAAGTGCTGTAGAGTTATTGAAAGACACATACAAAAATGCAACCCTTATTCTTTATCTTTGGGATATCTTAAAATCTACAAACTTACAAGAAGTAATCCCTTTTTTTGATAAAGTCTTATCTTTTGATCCCGACGATGTAAAAAATAATAATGGAGTTATTTTTAGACCAACTTTTTTTATGCCTCAATACGAAAACTTGTCAAAAAACAATTATACAAAGCATGGTGTAACTTTTATTGGAACATTACACAGCAATCGATATCAGTTACTAAATGTATTAAAAAAACATCTGAATAAAAATCAAATTTCTTTTTTTTTCTACCTGTATATTCCTAGTAGACTTGTTTTTATAAAAAAGAAGTATATAAATAAAATCTTGATACATAAAAAAGAGGTCCATTTTAATCCTATATCACTCAAGAACACACTATATATCATAAGTGACTCAAAATGTATATTAGATTTAAACTTCACTGGCCAAAAAAGCCTATCAATGAGAGCCTTTGAAGCAATGGCTTCTATGACTAAGTATATCACAACAAATCCAGAAATAGAAAAATATGATTTTTATAATAAAAGAAACATTTTGATTATAGATGTTAATAATATTGACATTCCATTAGACTTCATTAATTCCCCTTTTGAAAAGATACCTCCTTCAATACTGCAAAGGTATTCTGTAAAACAGTTAGTTGATGACATATTATTCCTAAAAAAATGACTATCCTTATCACCGGAATACACGGATTTGTTGGCACAAACTTAGTTAATGCCTTAAAGACAAACCACGCCATCTATGGTTTAGATATCGTTTCACCACAAAAAGAAGGTGTCATAAAAACTTTTTCATGGGACGAATTAGATAATCTAAACGATATTGACATTGTTATTCACCTTGCAGGCAAAGCTCATGATACAAAAAACCAAACCGTAGCACAAACGTATTTCGAGATAAACACTGGATTAACTCAAAAGATATACGATTGGTTTCTAAAATCAAGTGCATCTAAATTCATTTTCTTCAGCTCAGTCAAAGCTGCCGCAGATAAAGTTGAAGGTATTTTTTTAACCGAAGATATAATTCCTAAGCCTTTTGGACCTTATGGAGAGAGTAAAATCGCAGCGGAAAACTATATTTTAAAAAATATACCGGAGAATAAATCAGTATACATATTTCGTCCTTGTATGATACATGGACCAGGGAACAAAGGAAATTTCAACTTATTATACAACTTCGTTTCGAAAGGAATACCTTATCCTCTAGGGGCTTTTGAAAACAAACGATCATTTACTTCAATTGATAATCTTTCTTTTATTATACAATCAATTATTGAAAAAGATATTGAATCTGGAATTTATAATATTGGAGATGATGAAACACTTTCTACCAATGAATTAATTGCTTTAATTGCTGATGCTTCTAATAAGTCCAAGCGCATCTGGAAAATTCCTCAAAATTTTATCTGCTTTTTTGCTTCTATTGGAAGTTTTCTTCATTTACCTTTAAACAACGAACGCCTGCAAAAACTGACAGAAAATTATGTTGTTTCGAATAAAAAAATAAAAGATGCTTTGAATATTACGAAAATGCCAATTAGTGCAACGGAGGGTTTTCGAAAAACAATAAAAAGTTTTGAACAAAAATGATTTACATTCTATATTTCATTCTACTACTTGCTCTCGAATTAGCTTATTTTAAACTTGCCGATAAGTTTAATATTATCGACAAACCCAATGAACGAAGTTCTCATACAACTATCACATTGAGAGGTGGAGGAGTGATTTTTTATTTAGGAATATTGCTTTACTTTATTGTTTCTGGTTTTCAATATCCTTGGTTTGTATTGGGATTAACACTGATATCCGCAATTAGCTTTGCCGACGACATTAAACCTCAGTCATCTAAAATACGCCTTATTATACATTTTTCCGCTATGGTATTGATGTTTTATCAATGGCAACTCTTTAACCTGCCATGGTATTTCACACTGATAGCTCTCATTATCTGCACCGGTATTATTAATGCCTACAACTTTATGGATGGAATAAATGGCATAACCGCAACATATAGTTTAGTCATAGCCCTAACATTATTGTACGTAAATACATATCATATATCTTTCGTGGATAGCCAAATGATTTATATTCTTATATTGTCATTATTAGTTTTTTTGTTTTTCAATTTCCGCAAAAAAGCTAAATGTTTTGCAGGAGATATCGGAGCTGTTTCCATTGCTTTTATCTTGCTTTTTCTTCTAGGTATGTTAATGCTTCAGACAAATAATTTCAGTTATATAATTTTCCTTATAGTCTATGGAGTTGATACTGTGTTAACCATCATTCATCGTATTATATTGAAAGAAAACATATTTGAAGCGCATCGAAAACATGCATACCAAATCCTTTCTAACGAATTGAAACTACCTCATTTACTCGTTTCTTTTTTTTATGCTGTGTTACAATTAATTATTAATGTAGGATATTTCATCTTTCAATCATACGCATATTGGTATCTGCTCTTTGTAATTTTAATTCTATCTATAGCTTACATTCTTTTCAAAAAGAAATACTTCCACTTACATCAAATAAAGAAATAACATGGAACTCATCAACAATGACTTATTGGATAAAGTCACTCTACAAGCACAAAATAACGAGCGCTTGCGGATGAATTATAATTTTCACGAAAACTTAAACGACAAAGTTCAACGACTGTTGAATGCCTTGGAACCGGGAACATTAATCCCAATACATAGACATACTGATACCGATGAAACTTACATCCTTTTGCGAGGAAGAATACGTATCGTTTTTTACGAAGAATCAGGTAAACAAATTGATACTACAATATTAGATCCGAAAGAAGGTTGCTATGGCGTCAACATCAAAGCTGGAGAATGGCACAGTCTTGATGTTTTGGAAAAAGGAAGCGTCATTTTTGAAATAAAAAAAGGACCTTACAAACCTATTAGAAAAGAAGATATTATTGAGTTATAAAAGAAATGAGAGTTCGGAATATCTTTTTTCGCTCAACAACATTCCTATTTCTCTGACAGCAATCTACATGGATAAAGTTCCAAAAACAATAATTTATATGATAAATTTTGTTTTATAAAAAAAAACATGTACTTTTGTAACGTTTTTCAGTCCATAAGCAATCCTGCTTAGCTAGAAATCAAGCAAATACATTCACTATAATAATCAACTTATTTCCTCTATTTACATTGTGGGGAGTTTTCCACAAAACATATAATTACTATTTATGAGCAATTACACCATTCTGCAATTGAATGCGAAAGAACTGTCGGAACTAAAAGAAATAGCCACAGAATTAGGCTTAAAAGTTTCCGGCTCAATAAGCAAAGACAAACTAATATATGACATACTCGACCAACAAGCTGTTGTTGGAGCACAGCGCAAAGCTGCTGCCAGCGAAGGTAAAACGGAACAAAAGAAGAGAGTCCGTGTTACGGTAAAGAAAAATCCTGAACAAGTTGCTGTAAATGCAAAACAAGATAATTCGTCCAAAGGCGGAGAAAAAAAGCAAGAAACTAAAGCCGCCGCATCAACGGCTAAAGAATCCAAAGCGAAGAAAGATGTTGCAGCGATAGAAAGCCAAGACAAAAAAGAAGTAGTAAAAGAAACTGCAACAAAAGAACAAGCGACGGTATCTAAAGACGAAAAGAAAACAAAAAAACCGGTTAAAAGCACAAAAAAAGAAGAAACTGCTCCACTTCCGGTAAAAAAAGAAGAAAAAATAGCTTCAGCCGAAACTAGCGAAATTCCATTTCCCTCAACAGAAGAAGTTTCCGTTGCTGATAAGCAAACAAAAGAAACAACTGTTACTACTCTTGTTAAAAGTGAAACATCAGAACCACGTCTTTCCAGACCTCAAAATAATGGAAATGGAAATCCCAACAATCAGAACAACAATCAAAATCGGAATAAATTCAATCACAAACAAGAGAAAAATGAAAAATTATTCGATTTTGACGGGATATTAGAAGGAACCGGAACCCTCGAAATGATGCAGGACGGTTACGGTTTCCTTCGCTCAGCAGACTATAACTACCTTTCGTCTCCCGACGATATTTATGTTTCGCAATCACAAATTAAACTTTTCGGACTTAAAACCGGCGACACCGTAACCGGAAGCATTCGTCCTCCAAAAGAAGGCGAAAAGTATTTCCCTCTTATTAAAGTAACAAAAATCAATGGACGCTCGCCCGAATATGTTCGCGACCGTGTACCATTCGAACATTTGACTCCGCTTTTCCCCGACCAAAAATTTAATTTGACAACAGGAAAAAACGATACACTTTCTACCCGCATAGTTGATTTGTTTTCTCCAATCGGAAAAGGACAACGAGGATTGATCGTTGCTCAACCCAAAACGGGTAAAACAGTGTTATTGAAAGATATTGCCAACGCAATCGCCGCAAATCACCCTGAAGTATATATGATCATTTTACTTATTGACGAACGTCCAGAGGAAGTTACCGACATGGCACGCAGCGTTCGCGCCGAAGTAGTGTCCTCTACTTTCGACGAACCTGCTGAACGTCATGTAAAAGTGGCTAGTATGGTTCATGAAAAAGCAAAACGCATGGTCGAATGCGGACAAGATGTGGTTATCCTGCTTGATTCGATTACCCGCTTGGCACGCGCTTACAACACGGTTTCTCCTGCATCGGGAAAAGTACTTTCGGGTGGTGTCGACGCTAATGCTTTGCATAAGCCCAAACGCTTTTTCGGAGCTGCTCGTAACATCGAAAACGGCGGTAGTTTGACTATTATTGCAACTGCGTTGACGGAAACAGGCTCGAAAATGGACGAGGTAATTTTTGAAGAATTTAAAGGAACAGGTAATATGGAGTTGCAACTTGACCGTCGTTTATCTAACAAACGTATTTTCCCAGCTGTGGACATCATGGCTTCGAGTACGCGCCGCGATGATCTGTTGCTTGACAAAGACACACTGAATCGCATGTGGATTCTCCGCCGTCATCTTGCCGATATGAATTCTATTGAAGCAATGGAGTTTTTGAAAGAACGCATGGAACGTACAGAGAATAACGATGAATTCTTAGTATCGATGAACGCATAGATAAAGGAAATTTTTCTTTTTCCATTAAAGCAAAACGCTCGCAAAATGAAATATTTTGCGAGCGTTTTTATATTTCAGCAACAAAAACTCTAGGATGAAAATCGAGCGTCAATTCCTGTTTCGATTTCAAATAACTCCAAGTCGAAATACGTAACTGCAGCAATTAAGTGATCAAATATATCGGACATAGCCGATTCGTATTGAATCCAATTGGTTGATGCCGTAAAGGCGTAAAGCTCGAAAGGCAATCCTTTTTCCGTCGGCGCTAATTGACGAACCATCAATAGCATATTTTTATTAATCCCCGGATGATTTTCGAGATACCAAGTAATGTATTTACGAAATAAGCCCGAATTCGTCAAATTCCGACCGTTAACAAGAATACTTCTGTCGGCACCAATACGATCATTATGTTCATTTATTTCTTGTTGTCGCTCTTCAATATAATCGGCAATACCTTGAATCTTCATAAACCGAGGTATCTCTTCGTCGCTTATGTAGCGAATACTGTTTTGTTTTATAATAATAGCTCGTTTTATCCGTCTTCCGCCCGAATTAAACATACCTCTCCAGTTTTGAAAAGAATCCGATATCAAGGCATAAGTCGGAATAGTAGTAATAGTCTTATCAAAATTCTGAACTTTTACCGTTGTCAGAGCAATATCAATCACGTCACCATCAGCTCCGTATTTCGGCATTGTAATCCAGTCACCGAGTCTGACCATGTCGTTTGTCGTTACCTGAACACTGGCAACAAAACCCATTATCGTGTCTTTAAACATCAGCATCAACACTGCGGAAGCCGCCCCCATAGCTGCAAAGAATTTTGCGGGAGACATCCCGGTCAAGATGGAGAAAATGACAACGGCTCCCATCAACCACAGAATGATGGAAATAATCTGGACGTAACTTTTGGTCGGTTTCCCTTTGAAATGAGCACGCTCCGATAACAATCCGAAAAATGCTTTTACGGCAGATAAAATACAATTGATTAATACATAAACAATGTAAACATCCGCCGCCTTGTCGAATACAACCGACAACTTCGGATAATTATAGAATACAATGGGAATCGTTATTTTCAATAAAATATACGGAAATATCAGCGCTACGGCGTATGGAAATTTAGACTCTAATAGATGTTTAACAAAGGGGAGTTTGTCGAATCTTGATATTCGCCTTAAAATCAAACGAAAAATCCAACTGAAAGCTTGAATAAGAATGTAAATGCCTAAACCTAATACGGTAGCAAGAATCAACACATTAATAAAATTGGATGTTGACTCGGGAAATCCCCATCCAATCATTATGTCATAAAAAAAACTGTTAATAATTTCTATATTATCCATAATCTATCTTTTATCTATTTACAAAAATAAGGATTAAAACTAACTTTACAAATTATACAACAAATAGAGAAGCTTGCTGTGGGTAAATACAAATTACTTTTTATTAACAACTTAGCAAAGACAGACAACAAGCCTATAAGAGAAATGAACAATCCTCATACCAAAATGAATAATCTTCACGTAGAAACGAATAACTTTCATGTAAAAATGAATAAGCTTCACGTAGAAATGAATAAACCTCATACCAAAATGAACAACCTTCACGTAAAAATGAGCAATCTTCACGCAGAAATGAATAACCTTCATGTAGAAATGAATAAACCTCATGTAGAAATGAATGATCTTCATGGGCAAATGAACAACAGTCGTGTTTTATTCTTTTCCAGATAGCATTTATCTAATTTTTTATTTAAAAATCATTTTTTAATATGCTTTAGCCTAACAAATTAAGTCTTATTCTGTTATTACAGATAGGAGAGTTACTATTTTATGAAACAAACATTATCTATTCTGCTGATTTTATCCTTATTTATCTTCGCTATAAGATCCGAGGCTGCCAATCCGAGACTAAAAGAACTCACATTTCAAAATGGAGAACGAATTACTTATATCACATCCTACGCTTTAGGATTTTTATATACAGATGTTGCCGAAGTTGTTGTTGAGGCGAATAAAACAAGCGATTATCCTGAAAAATATCATGTGAAAGGTGTCGGAAAAACTTACCGTTTCTACGATCGCATATTTAGGGTGCGCGACACATACGAATCTTACTTTTCACTTCCCGAGTTTAAATCACTTTATTTCCATCGAGATATAAGTGAAGGTAGTTATCAAATCAAAAATAGTTATTCTTTCGATTGGGAAAACAGAAAGATAAAGGGCAGCGTTGAATATAAAAACGAAACAGAGCAAGTCAGTCTCGCAATGAGTAAGGGGCAGGATTTTGATGTTTTAACCTGCTTTTATTATTTTCGTAACATTGATTTAGAAAAAGGCGGCATCAATAAAATCTATCCTATTTCGGTAGCTCTGGACGATGGCGTGTACAACATTGGCTGCCAATACGCAGGCAAAGAGCAACGCAAAATAAAAGAGTTGGGCGGAAAGGTCGATTGCATCAAACTCAATCTTCAAGTAATTGCCGGAGAGGTATTCAAAGGTCACGAAGTGATTACGATTTGGGTATCCGACGACGAGAATCGCATCCCTCTGGAAATGGAGTTCCCCATCCGAATAGGGAAGATGAAAGTTCGAATTCAGCATTACGAAAATCTAAAAACTCCTATTAAAATTGCAGAATAATCCCCATAATATAATTCAGTAAAAAGAGGGAATCTCTTGCTATTTTGCTATTTTTGCATAAAAAAACAACATTCGAATGATCGGTACCCTTGTAAATGCTGCTGCAGTAATTGTCGGAGCTAGCTTTGGCTGCATATTCAAAAAGAATATGCCCGAACGTATCAAGACGATTTACTTCCAAGCGATAGGGTTATTTACCTTCGCAATTGGCATTTCGATGGTCAGCGGATTGCAAAACATTCTCATTGTTGTTTCGTCTTTGGCTATCGGCGCGTTGATCGGAGAATGGATGGACATCGAAAAAGGCGTTGA
>DAIOHI010000007.1:17047-19852 GCA_036744815.1 Paludibacteraceae bacterium | reverse complement strand
AACCCGCAACGGAAACCAAATCCTAAGGCAACCGACGATTCGGGTTCGAAAGTCAGCGAAGCATCATTCAATTGTAGTTTTTCGATAGCGGTACGCAAGTCCTCGAAATCTTCCGTCTCAATCGGATAAACTCCGGCGAAAACCATCGGTTTCACTTCCTCGAAACCGTCGATAGCTTTTGCGCAAGGGCGTTTTACGTGTGTAATCGTATCACCGACTTTTACTTCTTTCGAAGTTTTAATTCCGGAAATAATATAGCCCACATTGCCCGCGCTTAAACTTTCGCGAGGTTGCATGCCGAGTTTTAAAATACCTACTTCGTCGGCATCGTATTCTTTGCCCGTAGCAACAAACTTAACTAAATCTCCTTTTCGTATAGTGCCGTTTATTACTTTGAAATAAGCAATGATACCTCGGAAAGAATTAAAAACCGAGTCGAAGATCAAACATTGCAGAGGAGCTTCTGGATCACCTTTCGGCGCAGGAATACGATCTACAATGGCATGCAGAATTTCTTCTATTCCCATGCCGGTTTTTCCGCTGGCACGAATAATATCTTCGCGCTTACAACCCAATAGATCCACAATTTGATCTTCCACTTCTTCGGGCATAGCGCTATCCATATCCATTTTATTCATAATCGGAATAATTTCCAGATCGTGCTCAATAGCCATGTATAGGTTGGAAATGGTTTGTGCCTGAATACCTTGCGTTGCATCAATAATAAGTAGTGTACCTTCGCAAGCAGCAATGGAGCGCGAAACTTCGTAGGAGAAATCGACGTGTCCCGGAGTGTCGATTAGATTCAGCGTATATTTTTCCGCATCTCTCTGATAATTCATTTGCACTGCCTTACTTTTTATGGTAATGCCGCGTTCACGTTCCAAGTCCATGCTGTCAAGCAATTGAGCTTGCAGATCTTTTGCGTCGACGGTTTTTGTGTATTCCAACAAGCGGTCGGCTAATGTACTTTTTCCGTGATCAATATGGGCAATAATGCAAAAGTTGCGGATATTATTCATCTGTATATTTATATCTTATGTTAAATTAGGAATGCAAAAATACACAAAAACATGTAGTTAGGAAATACGTTGCATTCGAAACTTTGGTTAATTTATAACTAAACTCTCTGAAAATAGCGAAAATAGCTTTGTGTTTCATGTGTTTCACTAAAATTTCGAGTAATTATTTGATGCGATTTATTTTCGGCAGTACTTGTCTAACAATAAAAATATATTATCTTTGCAGTCCGAAAATGGTTCGTTGGCCGAGTGGCTAGGCACCGGTCTGCAAAACCGTATACGGCGGTTCGAATCCGCCACGAACCTCGCAAAACCTTGCGCTTCTTTTGTGAAGTCGCGAGGTTTTTTGCTTTTAGGATTAATCGAATAAGCTATGCAGAACATCCAACGAATGTACTCCGTGAAAATCGGGAATATGTAGTTTGTAAAATTCGATGATTGCGTTTAACATTCCTGCTCTTTTTTCGCGTGAGAAAACAATTTGATTCATTGAGGTAAAGTCGACAGATAATAATTTATGTAGGTCAACCGAATAGTTGCTGTCAAGAAAATATTCGTGTCGAGGTTTGTCAAGTACAAAAACGCCTTCTAATAAATCAAAATAAGCGCAATATGAACTGTCGTGATTCGGTTCGAAACCCAGAAAGCGTGTAAGTTTTAAAAGAAAAACCAGATGGAAATTCGCCAATGAAGCATCTGACTCATTAAGATATAAGGTTGCGCTTTCGATAAAAAGGAATAAATCTTCATCAGAATCAGTTTGTTTTAATGTGCGAAATAAAACTTCCGACAGAAATAATGCTAAAGCATTTTTTACCGGATCGCTAGAAATATTCGTTAATTGAATGCCTACGCGAATATCTTTAATCCGTTGAATGTCTTTATGAGGACTGTGTGCGACATCCAAGTCCACTAATGTAAGTGGCTGCAGAAGCGCTGGACGGCAAAGCGATTTTTTCTTTCCAAGACCATAAACCATATATGCCATGCGTCCGAAGCGTTGGGTGTAAATGCTAACAATCGACGTGGAATCGTTGTGCTTTATGCTGTGTAGAATAATGCCTGGAGTTTTTTCTTGCATAAAAATGCCGATAAATAGAGTTTCTCTAAGCAAAGATAACTATTTATATTCGAAAGAGACGATGTCGGAAATGTCGAAAACCAACATAGCTTACAGTTATTTTGCAATAATATTAAAGAACAAATATAAAATATCAATTGATAAATAGGGTTTTAAAATAAATATCTGTTTTTTTTTACGAAAGGTTTTGTCTATTCAAAAAAACGCCGTATATTTGCACCCGCAATTGAGGGATAGAACCTTTCAATCAGCAAATAACAAATGCCTTTAAGGCCCATTCGTCTATCGGTTAGGACGCAAGATTTTCATTCTTGAAAGAGGGGTTCGACTCCCCTATGGGCTACAAAAAATAATGAAATTAAAATAACAAGTTTTAGAGATGGCAAATCATAAATCATCGATTAAAAGAATTCGTCAAACAGAAAAAAGAAGGTTGCACAACCGTTATTATGCAAAAACAGCGCGTAATGCTGTTCGTAAATTGCGTGCGACTACCGATAAAGAAACAGCTGTTAAGTTGTTGCCTGAGGTAAGTTCTATGCTTGACAAATTAGCTAAACGTAATGTTATTCACAAAAATAAAGCGGGAAATTTAAAATCTAAATTGACTCGTTACGTGAATAAATTGGCATAACAGATACACTCGGTATAAAGATATTAAGAAGGCTTCTTCGCTATGAAGAAGCCTTTTTTGTTGTCGCT